>CAZNOE010000049.1:0-16697 GCA_964574525.1 uncultured Bifidobacteriaceae bacterium | reverse complement strand
ATTTGCTTTGACATGCCGACGCTTTGCGGGTGCGATGAATGCCGTCGGGGTTTTCTCGGCTGACACTATTCATAAACGCTCAACCAAACGACTCGAATATGATTACTTCTCTGAAAATCATCTCTGCCTCACTGGGCGTCACCGCGACGCTGCTGGTTACGCCGATCCAAGCCGGCGCTGCGCCGATTCCCGACGATTCCAAGATCGGCGGGTTTGCCATCGGCTGCCAGGCCTACACCTTCAACCGCTTCAGTGTCTTTGAAGCGATTGAGAAAACCGCCCAGGCTGGCGGGAAAATCATTGAGTTTTATCCCGGCCAAAAGCTCAGTCCCGATCAGCCCGGGATGAAGTGGGATCACAACGCGCCCGACGAAGTCATCGAGCAAGTCAAGACGCAGCTCGCTAAACACGGACTTCGCCCGGTCAACTACGGCGTCGTCGGCGCGAAGGACGATGCGGAATGGCGGAAGATTTTTGAATTCGCCAAAAAACTCGGGCTTTATGCCGTTACCACGGAAAACGTGCACCAGCTCGACAGCATCGAGAAGCTGGTCAAGGAATTCGACATCCGCGTGGCCATTCACAACCACCCGCGCAAACCCAATGATGCGAATTACAAGGTGTGGGACCCGGCTTACGTTCTTTCCGTGGTCAAAGACCGGGACGCGCGCATCGGCGCCTGTGCGGACACGGGCCACTGGGTCCGCTCCGGCCTGACGCCGCTCGATTGTTACAAGATTCTCGAAGGCCGCATTGTCAGCACTCACTTCAAGGACCTGAACGAGAAGAGTCCGAAGGCGCACGACGTTCCCTTCGGCACCGGCGTTTCCGACATTCCGGCGCTGCTCGACGAACTGAAGCGCCAGGGGTTCAAAGGCAACATCTCCATCGAGTACGAATACAACTGGGAACAGTCCTTGCCGGAGGTGGCCCAGTGTATCGGCTTTGTGCGCGGCTACCAAGCGCGCAAGTAGTTTTCGCCAGGCGTCAACTCAATCCCAAATCCGAAACGGAATCGCGTTGCCCTCGAGGAAAACGCCGCACTTGGGACATTTTCCCGGCTGATGCCATTCGCGAACGCGGTGACGGAGCGACACCGGACAAGCGGCTTTGAAGCGCAGCCAGCGAAAACGTTTGGCGCCGCCCGGCGGGAGACGATTCAGCGCCGCCTGGAAGGTCGGCGGGCAGGCTGGAGCTTTGACAGAATCAAGGCGGCTGGATTTGAGCCGCCAACGGTCCAAGGCAGCGTTGGCGGGCACGGGCACTTTCAACCCAGTTACCACCTCGTAGAGTTCCTTGCACTCGCTGCACGCGATTGTCTGAACGGCGAAGTGAACTCCACGGTCCGCGCCGCCAGAAACCTTGGCGCGATAACCGCATTTGGAACATTCGAACAAATAGGTGCGGCCCATGCGCGGGATTCTTCTCCTTGCCGCGCCTTTCTGCAAGCCGCCGCCGCGCGCGTTGGGGGAAAAACCTTGCGCGAGGCAGACGACTGAACTAGCCTCCGCACGCTTTAATTTGAGTTCACCGCGCCGGCTTGAACTCCCGCACGAAGGCAAACGGGCCGGACTTCGTGGGCTGGTAGCTCAGTTGGTAGAGCAGTGCCCTTTTAAGGCATTGGTCCAGGGTTCGAGTCCCTGCCAGCCCACCACTCGAACCGGCGGTGCCAACGTCCTGGAGGCTGGGCCACAATCGGATTGAGCATGAAAGTAAATCTGGCCTACGGACAAGCCCACCTCACCGTGGAGCTCCCCGAGGACCGCACCACGGTCATCGAGCCTTTCCACACTCCCGGGTTGCCTGATGAGCGGAGTGCGGTCTTCGCGGCGTTGGACCAGCCCATCGGCGCGCGCCCACTCCGCGAGTGGATCAAACCCGGTGACCGCGTGTGCATCTTGTTCACGGACATCACCCGCGCCACGCCCAACGAACGGCTTATTCCGTGGTTGCTGGAATACCTGAAGGACGTGCCGCGGGAGCAAATCACGTTGCTCAACCAACTCGGCACCCACCGGCCCAACACGACCGCCGAATTGGAGCGGATGCTCACGTCCGCCGTTGTTCATAATTACCGTGTCGTGAACCACGAACCGGAAAATCCCGACGCGCTCGTCCAACTCGGCACCACGCGCGACGGCACGCCAGCGTTGATCAACAAGCTCGTCGTTGAGGCGGACGTGCGCATCGTCACCGGTTTCATCGAGCCGCATTTCTTCGCGGGATTCAGCGGCGGCATCAAGGGTCTCGTGCCGGGCGTTGCCGGACTTCGAACCGTGATGAGTAATCACGGCGCGAAAAACATCGGCGATCCGAAATCCACATTCGGCGTCACAAATGGTAACCCGCTGTGGGAGGACTTGCGCGACATGGCTCTGCGCGTCGGCAAGAGTTTCCTGCTCAACGTATCGCTGAACGAACAACGCGAAATCACCGGCGTCTTTGCCGGCGACATCCTCGGCGCGCACAAAGTCGGCTGCGAGTTCGTGCGCAAATCCGCGATGCAAAAATTCGACGCGCCGTTCGATATCGTTCTCACCACGAACAGCGGCTACCCACTGGACATGAATTTGTATCAGGGCGTCAAAGGCATGAGTGCCGGGGCGCGGGTCGTGAAGCAAGGCGGCACATTGATCCTCGCCGCGGAATGTCGCGAAGGGGTTCCCGCTGGCAGTCCGCTGGACAAGTTGCTGCGCAGCGCGTCAAGCACCGAGGAAATTCTCACGCTGCTGAACACGCCGGGCTTCGTGCGACCGGAGCAATGGCAGGCGCACATCCAGGCATTGGTCCAGCGCCGGGCAAAAGTCCTTGTTCACAGCTCGCTCCCCGACGACGTCATTCAGGCAGCCCACCTCACGCCCTGCCACGACATCGGCGCGACGGTCAGCGAGTTGGTGCGCGCGAATGGCAATGGCGCGCGCATCGCCGTGCTGCCGCAAGGGCCGCTGACCATTCCCTATCTGGCCGATTGACTGGATTCCGCGCGCCATCGCGCTGCCACCATTTGCTTGTTAAGCGGAGCCGTTGGTCTATAAAGCGCGGAAAGCCAGTTCACACGTCATGCGCAAGAGTCTCTTCAGCCATCTTTACACCTGGGTCTTGCTGGCCATCGTTCTCGGCGCGTTGCTGGGGTATTACTTCCCGGAAATCGGCAGCCACCTCAAACCGCTGGGCGACGGCTTCATCAAGCTCATCCGCATGGTCGTCACGCCCATCATTTTCACCACCGTCGTCATTGGCATCGCCGGAATGCAGAGTTTCAAGCGTGTCGGACGCGTCGGTCTGAAGGCGATCATCTACTTTGAAGTCGCGACCACGCTCGCGCTGGTCATCGGCTGGGTCGTCGTGAAGTGGTTTCAACCCGGCGCGGGCGTGGATGCCGACCCGGCGAAACTCGACACCAAGGTCATTCAACATTACGTCACCCAATCACAAGGGCATGGGCTGGTGGATTTTTTCCTCAACGTGATTCCCAGCAGCGTCGTGGATGCCTTTGCGCGCGGCGACATCGTCCAAGTCCTGTTTTTCTCGGTGTTGTTTGGCTTCGCGCTGTCGGCGATGGGCGAACGCGGCCGGCCGCTCGTGCTGGTCCTGGAACAACTCGCCGAAGCGCTGATGAAAATCATCGGGTTCATCGTCAAGCTCGCGCCCATCGCCGCGTTCGGTGCGATTGCCTACACGACCGCGAGTCTCGGCCTCGAGGCGCTCACCGCCCAATTGAGATTGATGCTCTGCGTTTACATCACGTGCGTTGTTTTCATCGTCGCGTTCCTCGGAACATTGCTGTCGCTCAACGGTGTAAGTCTGTGGCAATACTTGAAATTCATCCGCGAAGAATTGTTCATCGTGCTCGGCACGGCGTCGTCGGAATCCGTCCTCCCGCGCATGATGACGCGGCTCGAACAGCTCGGCTGCTCGCAGCCCGTCGTGCGCCTCGTCCTGCCCGCGGGCTATTCGTTCAACATGGACGGCTCGTGCATTTATCTGACGATGGCCGCCATCTTCATCGCGCAGGCGACGAATACCCACCTGACGTTCTGGCAGGAGATGACGGTGATTCTTATCTGCCTCATCACCTCGAAGGGCGCGGCGGGCGTGGTGGGCAGCGCGTTCATCGTACTGGCGGCGACGCTCGCTTCGCTCAAAACGATTCCCGTCGAAGGCATGGTGCTGATCCTCGGCGTGGATCGTTTGATGGCCGAGGCCCGCTCGATCACCAACCTCATCGGCAATGGCGTCGCCACCATTCTGGTTTCCAAATGGGAAGGCGAGTTCGACGCGGCCAAATCGGCGCAGGCGTTGCGCGCCGGCCCGCCCGCTGCCGCCGAACCGCTGCCCGTTCGCTCACCAGAAAAACTTGCTGCCGCCGCGGCGGAAGAATTGCGGGAGCGCGGCAAGTGAAGGAGCGCCGGTCTCCCGACCCGGCAAGTTTCAATCTTTGTGGACAACTCGCCGGGCCGGAGACCGGCGCTCCTTCATTCAGCGTGGAAATAAACCCACCAGACGAGGAAGGCAAAAATCCCCAGCGCCGCCGCGAACGTCCGCCAAAACCAGCGGTCTTCGCGCAGCCATCCGACATCAATAAGGATCACGCGCATCCCGTAGAACGCATGAATCAGGAAGAAAAACAGCAGCGCGATATCAATCGCCGAGTTCGTGTGAACCTTGCCCGGCGAGCCGATCAAGCTTTCGGGGAATGGCAGATCAATCTTCCGCGCCCAGCCGCTATAGATCTTCACCGGGATGAGCAGGAACAGGCAGATGGCGCTGATCCGTTGCGCCAGCCACGCCCACGTCCCGCGATAACTTTGAAAACGTTTTTCCATTATTTCACTCGTCCTCGCTCTCGTCCTCCTCCTCGTCCTCGAAATCTTATCTGAATCGAGGACGAGAACGAGGAGGATTTGTGGTTCAAGCAACTCCCATCTTGCGCAACAGTTCCGCCGTCTTCGCCTGCGCCCGCTCCTGCACTTCCGCCTGCAAATTCCTTCCCTTTGCGTCAATTCCCACGGTCCACGGCCCGAAATCCTTCACGCGGAATTGATAGATGCTTTCCGGTAGCAAATCCTCCCAATACACCGCCTCAATCTCTTCCATTTGCAACGTCTGCATCGCCGCCGCGCCGCCGGTCACGGACAGGTAGCACGCGCCGTATTTCGCCATAAGTTCCGCGCTCCGCTGCGATAGCCCGCCCTTGCCGAGAATCGCCCGCACGCCGTGATCGCGCAGCAACGCCTCGGTGAACCGGTCCACCCTCATGCTCGTCGTCGTGCCCACGCACAGCGCCTCGTATTTGCCCGGGCCGATTTTCTTCACGTTCGGCGCCGTGTGCAACAACGCCGCGCCCTGCCAGTTCACCGGCGGCGGCACGCGCTGGTCGAAGACGCGCATCAAATTCGCATCCCGCACGCCGAACACGATGCCGTCGAGATAAACCGAATCGCCGACGGACACTTTGCGCACGTCGGCCTCGGTCAGCGGAGTTTTGAAATGGAATTCGGGCATCGGCAAAGCGTTAACAGCGCGGACCAATTCCGACAACCATGAAATGCTTTTCACCTATCCCGAAGGAATTTCGACAATCAGCCGGCGAACGCGATGCTGCCCGGCGACACATCCACCATGTATTGGAAGCGGGGCAGTTTGGTGTCGGTGGAGAGCTGGCCCAAGAGCCGCCAGTGGCGTTTGACGTGGCGGAGTTGTTTTTTGGGTGGCCGGTTTCCTTTTGCGCGGGCGCGTGAGCCCGTGCGGGCGAAATTCCCAAAGTCCATATGCACACGGACGCCAGGAGCGCCCCGCCGCAACACAAAAATCGCCGCAACGACTTCATCATGCTCGGCAGCCTGCGCATTACAAATCGCGACACGCCGGGCCACGCAGAGGACGGCGTGACCTACGTCATCGGCACGTGGGGGGACGATGCCCCGCACGTGGCCATCGTGGGCGATGCGATTTTCGCCGGCTCGATGGGCGGCGCGCCGCAGCATAGCGCGTTGGCGAAACAAAAGGTGCGCGAGCAGATTCTCACTTTGCCGGCAGATACGCTGATTTGTCCAGGGCACGGACCATTGACGACGGTGGCGGAGGAGAAGGCCCACAATCCGTTTTTCTAAACTGTCCAGCCTTCCGCATCCACCTCTCTTTTTTGAGCGGTCAAAGTTTTGAGCGTCAAAGGCCCGGCGACGAATTCGCCGCCGGATACTGCGAGCGTAACTTTCGAGCCATGCCGCGCGAGCCTGCAAGGAGGGCCGCGGTGTTTCGTTTGCTGCCGTGTCCGCAGGGCTTACGGGCAAAGATGCGCACTCGCAAATGCCGACATCCCACCGCAGGGATGGACCATGCCGCTCGCATCAGTAAACGCGGCGTCGAACGACAAGTTGAGCAGGCTCACCAACGCGTTCAACTGCGAGACCGTCAGGCCGTAGGAGGACACCGCACCACTTCCACCCAGCACATTCTCCGCGTCCGTGAGGACTTGGTTGATGGTCTTGCCGTTGAGCGCGTCAGCCTGGGCCGGCGTCAAGTTCATCGCTGTGTCCTCTGCAGGGTCATCCACGAGGTTGCAGAGCGTGACGCTGCCGAATCCGGTGGGCGTGACACCGGCATTACTCAAGTCGCGGCTCAGGCGCAACGTCAGCACCTGGCCGCCGAAGACGCGGGCGCTGGTGGTAGTCGGGTCGGACAGGTTGTCCGTCAGCACGGCGGCGGTACCGCTTGCCGGGAGGTAAGCCGCAACAGCGGGAGCGGTCGTGAAGGTCATGTGGTTGTTGCCGACATGGCCAACGGTCACGCCGAAGGGATAATACAAGGCACTGAAGTTTGGCGAGAGCACGGCCGTGTATCCATAGCTCCCCGTGCTGCCAAATGCGCCTTGGCTGAACGTGCAGAACGAACCGTTGTTGAAAGTGCAGGACACCACGGTAATCGTAGTGCTCTTCGAAGCGCTCAACGGGGGCGTGCCCGAATCGGTTACGGTGAACGTCACCGTGTATGTGCCGACTTGGCTTGCGGTGGGCGTCCAGGCGAACACGCCCGAAAGCGAATTCATGGCCGCACCCGCGGGCGCACCTGACATGCTGTACGTGAGCACGTCAGCGGGATCGGGGTCGGTAGCGAATAGAGAAAAGCTTAAAAGCGTGCCTGCGCACACCGTCTGATCCAGCACATCGGCCAGCACTGGTGGGCACCCCGAGACGGTTAACACTGCGATGGCGGAGTCTGCAACTCCGGTCGCGTCCGTCACACGAGCAAAGTAGTACCCCGCGTCCGTGCAAGTGACAGGATTGATGATCAGGTTAAAGAAGATCGCGCCGGACAGAGGCATGGGGTCGGACCCCGTGGACTTGTACCATTGGACAGTAACCGGCGTCGATCCGGCCGCCAAAACGGAGAAAAGAGCAGGGTCCCCTGCGTTTACTATTTGGTTGGCAGGCTGCAGGGTAATTATAGGTGTCGCGTTCAGAGTTGTGGCCACGGCGCAAAGTGCGAGTGCCCAACGTAGGCCAGCCAGCGGCTTGGAAGTTGGAGTGCGTTTCTTCCCGCACACGGTTAGTTGACTGTGGATGTTTTTCATAATGACCTCGCTTTGGTTCTGTTGGGTCGTTTCTTTGGATTCATCCCTCTACAAAAGCATTCGCTGGCGAAGGTCACAGGAAATGTTCGAAAACGGCCCACCACCGATTGCTACCTTGGGGAACGTAAGTCGGGATTGGGCGCACCACGCTTCAATGCGTTGGAAGGCCGTGTGGAAATGCGGGCAGCAGCGACTGCGGCGGCTCGGGGTCATTCACAGGCATCAGGGGAGCGTCAAAACCGTCGCTGCTCCTTCGGGACTCATCGGAATCGAAAGAGCCTGCTTGTGCCATCGGCAAAGACCGCCACGAGCGCGTCACCCTGCTTAGGCCAGGTGAGGGCGGAGACATTTCTGGTGACCGTTTCCGACCGCTTCAGACTTCCTTCCGGTATTTGCCAGAACTGAATGCTTTTCTCTCGGTCGCTGCTGGCCAGGAGGAGGCCATCCGGGGAAAAGCTCAGCAGAGGATTGTTCCGGGTCTCGTTTGGCAATTTGCAGAGCAACACACCATCCGAAACCCGGAAGACTTTGATCGTGCCTGGGCTGCCGTTCGGTCCACCCGCCGACGCCAGCAGTCGTCCGTCCGCGGAGAACACCAGCGCTTTGGGATGGCACTGGTAGAACGTATGAGAAACCACTCCATCCCGCGTACGACAGCATTTGATCCGGCCTTCCGCAGTGGCGAATGCATATTGCTCGCCGTCAGCGGAACAAACCACGAGGTTCTCCGCTTCCGTTTGTGGACGGGAAGAAATTCCTTTCCCCTCCGGCACCGCGCGGCCTGGCGATTCCGGTTTGTCCCGGGAAACTTCGCCGGTGCAGTCGTCGGTGATGATTGCCGGGGCATTTGCCCGGACGAGGCTGCACTCGACCGTCTTGGTGTTGACGCTTGCAGGCGGTCCTTGACCCCAGACCGAGCCAAGCGCTCCGGCGCAAGCACAGGCGAGCATGGACGTCTTGAGTTTCATGGCGGCGCGACAAAGCTGATTGTTGGATCACTTCCTACAAAAGCATCCACGGGTGAAGGTCACAGGAAATTCGAAGAAATTTTCGTGCGCACAATCGGAACGAGTCCAGGGAAGGCCAACCTCTGATTACGCCGGTGACCCGACGGTTCATTATCGGTGGCCTTCCGCAATAGCTGCGGCTCAAATCGGGCAGGTGAAACGATTATCGCGGCAGCGACGCGAGGAATTCAGAGACTTCCTTCACAAACCGCTCGGGCATCTCATTCTGCGGTGCGTGGCCGCATTGCTCGAACACGACCAACCGCGAGCCGGGAATCAACTTGTTGAATTTCTTGCCCGCCTCGAGCGGGACGAGATCATCTTGCGCGCCCCAGAGGATCAAGGTCGGTTGTCCAAGGCTGGCAATCATCGGTTCGGTGAGATCGAGTGCTGCCTGCGCTTGCGTCGCCATGGCCGCGCTCAGCCCGGCGCGTGTCTTCAAAACCCGGTAACAGGCCGCCACCCGTTCCTCGGTGACCTTCGCTTTGTCGTGGTAACACCTGCGCAATCCGTCACGGACCACGGCATCAGAAGAAAGCGCCAGCGCCGTGATGAGCGGGCCGATGACAGGCCAGCGCGTGTAGCCCGGGTTCGGGGGTTTGCCGTCTCTGATCTCCACGCCCGTGCTGTCCACAAGGATCAGCGCGCTGACGCGCGCCGGATGCTTCACCGCGACGTGGAGCACAACATCTCCACCCATCGACTGGCCGCAGAGTGCAGCCTTTTCAATCTGCAGGTGGTCGAGCAACCGCACGACCAGATCGGCCTGTGTCCCCAACGTGTAGTCGCCTGAGGGCTTGGCGGTGAAACCGAATCCTTTCAGGTCAAGCGCGATGACGTGAAAGCGATTGGACAGCAAAGGGAGAACGTCTTTCCAATCGAAGGTGCTCGACATCAAGCCGTGCACAAAAACCAACGGCAGGCCGGCGCCGGCTTCCTGGTAGTGAACGCGCAGGCCGTCAAGGTCGGCGAAATGACTGAACTCGGCATGAGGCACTTGCGAGCGCACCGCCTCAAAGTCCACATCCAGCGGGCGCGAAAACCAAAAGATAGTGAGGCCCACAACGAGGAGCGCAATGAGCGCGCTCAGAATGCGGAGCAGTTTCTTCATGGTGAAGTCAGGTCAAAAGGTTCTCTCATCGGAGTTTGGCCTTCCTGTTGCCCGGCGACTTGCCGGCGGATGCCGCCAGCCTGCGCGCGTGCCACCACGAAGCCAGGTTGATGCGTCGTTCGCGCAGGATCAGGGGAATGGCGAGCTCCTCGAATATTGCCGCGTTCATGAGGAGAATGCCGGCGCGGAACAGCCAGGGCGCCCAGCCGAGCATTGCCACCAACGCTCCCACGGACAGGCCCACATTGGCCGTCTTGCCGAGCCAGGTATGATAATTTGCCAATCCGCCAAACTTCCACAGCGCGAAGCTTGCGCTCACGGCGTAGCTGGCCACGGTCGTTCCGATGAACCAGCGTTCGTTGCTGAGGATGTCCGGCCAGAGCCACCAAAACGCCAGCGGCAGCGATAGGAACACGCCCGCGTCGCCCCAGAGATCCAGTGTCGCTCCCAACGCGGTCTCCTGTTTCAGGAGGCGTGCGAGCAGTCCGTCAAGCAGATCGGTCGCGAGCGAAATCGTGAGGCAGATGATGAAGAGTTTGTGTTGACCGCTCCAGGCGAGGAAGACGAGCAATGGAACCGACGCGATGCGCAGTCCCGAGAGCAGGTTCGGAATCGTCAGGTTGGATGCAGCGGATTGCGGAACAGCATTCCGCTCCGGTCCGACACTCTCAACGGGGTGCTTCATGCCAGTTCAGAAAAGCATCCAGCCGCGCAAGGCACAAGAAATCCTCTGCAATTGTTCCGGCCCCGGCAAGGCAGGCACGCAATAGTTGGCGCATGGATGGCGAGGATTACCAGGGGTGTCCGCCACCCGTGCCCATTTGTGAAGACTGGAGTTCATTTTGATTTTGGATTTTGGACTTTGGCCTCCGGACTCGGGTCCGCCCAATCCAGCCCCAGCACCGCCAGTTGGCGGCGCAGCAAGCGCAAATCCCAAAGCTGGATGTAACCGCTGTCCGCGAAAGCCGCGACGTATGCGCCGTCTGGACTGACGGCGAGCCAACGGAGATTCTGAACCACCGGGGCAGTCAGGGACGCAATCTCTGCTCCGGTTTGCGGGTTCAGCAGCTTGATGAGCCGGCGCTTGGGCGCCAAGGCCAGCACTCTTCCATCACGGCTGAAGGCCAGTGGACCGGGTGTGTCACTTCCCTTCCGGATCTCGACGCGATGGCGCACTCGCCAATCAACCGTGTCCCAAAGGCAGTATTCCTGAGCCGTGCAGGTCATCAGCGTCTTGCCGTCGGGACTGAATTCCGCCGACGTGTTCATGTTCGTGGTCAACTGGCGGACGCGCGTTCCTTTCGTCGCGTCCCAGAGCCAGGCGCCGCTGCTGTGATGCGACACGGTCACCACCCACTGATTGTCCGGGCTGATGGCAGCTCCATCTGTGTTTGGATCGTGAGGTTTGAAATCAACTGTTCGCGCAGGAGCATTGAAGCTCATCAAAACGAGCCGGCTCGGTCCAAACGCCGCCACGACGCTGCCATCCATGGCCAAACGGAATCGGTCGGTGTCGTCCGCCGGCTTTTCCAGAATCTGGCGCGGCGGACTGAGTTGGGCGGCAGAAGAGTTCGTGGCTGGTTCAACGGGCCACTTCCAAAGTCCGTGTTGGTTGGCCGTCAGAACGAACTGTCCGTCGGGGGAGAATTGCGGCCAGTTGTGAGGCTCGCCTTGAATCCCGCGTTGCAACGAGGCTTCCGTGCCCTCGGCGACGCTCCACAGCCGCCAGCCGTCGGTGGCGGAGGCGGCCAGCCAACGGCCATCCGGGCTGAAGTCCAAACCAAGCGGATAGGCTTGATCCGGCACCGCCAACGTCCGGCATATTTCGCCGCCGGCGACTTCCCGGATTTCGCGCCCGCGGCCTTCGAGGAAACAGGCCACGTGGAGACCATCCCCACTGAACTTCTCTACCGTGCCGTACTCATCACTCACGAACAACAATTGGCCGTCGTTCCCGCTCCAGAAGCGTGAAGTGCCGTCCCAGGAACTGGAAAACATCACGTCGCCGCGCGGGTTGAAGCCCGGCCAGACTTTGCCCGTGTGTCCGGGGAGTGTGAGTTTCTCGCCGGTGTGCGTGTCCCACAGAAACAGATCGAAGTTGTCGCAGCCCGAACCGAGGTGACGCGCATCGGGATGCCAGGCGATGCCGGCCACTTTGCGGGCGTGAGGCAAAGCCGTGGTTCTTTGCCGGGTTTTGAGATCCCAAACTTCAACCGCGTTTCCAGTGGAGAAAGCGATGGACTGGTCGTCCGGGTTGAAGCTGAGGCGTGTTGGAGCAGCCCCGACATTGAGAGGCGGCAATTCATGGCCCGTTGCCAGGTCGAAAAAGTGAAATGTGTTGGTGACAGTCACGGCGAGCGTGCGGCTGTCGGAACTAAAAGTCGAAGGACGCAAACTTTCCGGCCCCGTGGCATAGCTCAGTTCCAGCACTGATACGTCAACCGGCTTCGACTTCCGGGTGAGGTCCCATGCAAGCAGGCGGCCCGCGGGGAACACCGCTGCGAGATATTGACCGTTGGGACTGAACTCGAGCTGTTGCCAGTTGCCCGGCGGCCCCTGGAACTCCGCGAGCTTCTCATCGTTCCTGAGCCGATGCACCAAAACCTTGCCACTCGTGAAACTGATGGCGTAGCGCTCCAGATCGGGATCGAAGACAAAACCGGATGCGTCGCTGTATGAGACGCCAGACGGAGGCCAACGGCCCACGATCTCACCCAGATCGGTCAACGCCAGCGCTGCGATGGCTTCGTTGCGCAGTTGCAGCGATGGCCGCATCTTCGCTGCTATCGTGATCGCGGTCAGGGCGCGGGTCCGGCGGCCCGCCACGTCGCTGGTGTTCTCGGCGCGAGCTTGGTCCAATAGTGAAGACCAAAAACGTTCGCGGGCGTTATGCCATTGCCAAAGGATGCCCGCGAGACCAAGCAACCCGACGAGATGCAGCGCGACGACCAGCGCGGCAACCGCGGGCCGGCGCTGCGCCCATTTCAAGACGCGCTCGGGGATCGTGACCGGCCTGGCCTGAATGGGTTCGTGCGCCAGCCACCGTTCCAAGTCCTCCGCCAACGCCTCCGCCGAACCGTAGCGCCGCTGCGGGTCTTTCTCCAGGCACTTCAGGCAGATGGTTTCCAGGTCGCGGTCCACGCGCGGATTGATCGCCCGCGGGGATTTTGGTTCCTGCTCGCGCACTTGCATCAAAGTTTCCAGCGCTGTCGCTCCGCAGAACGGCGGGCGGCCCGTGAGCAGTTCGTAAAGAATCGCGCCCAGGCTGTAGATGTCCGCTGCTGTGGTCAGCACTTTCGTCCCGGCCGCCTGTTCGGGCGCGATATAACTGGGCGTGCCGAGAATGACGCCCGAGAGCGTCATCGAACTGTCCGCCTCAATGCGCTTGGCGAGGCCGAAATCCGTGACATGAGGCTGGCCTTTCGGATCAATGAGAATATTCCCCGGCTTCAAGTCGCGGTGCAAAATGCCGCGTTGATGCGCGTAATGAACCGCGCGGGCAACACACACGATCGTCGTAGCGGCGTCTCGGCAGAGCGCCGCCGATTCTTTGGGATTTGCGGCGCTCTGCCGAGACGCCGCTGCGCCCGCCAAGCTGCCGCCCTCGACCAGCTTCATGCTGAAGTAATGCCGGCCTTCGTGCTCGCCGACTTCGAAAATGGGCACGATGTTCGGATGATCGAGGTTGGCGGCGGCCTCCGCTTCAGCGCGAAAGCGGACCACTTCAGCTTCGTTGGCCAGTTCCCCCGCGCGGATCATCTTCAGCGCGACCAACCGGTTGAGGCTGACCTGGCGGGCTTTGAACACGACGCCCATGCCGCCTTGCGCAATTTGCTCCAGCAATTCGTAGTCGCCAAAATAGCGAACCCGTTCGAATGCAGAATGCGGAGTGTGGATTGCGGAATTGTCCGGGAGTGTCGGCGCGTCCAGACCGAAGCCAACGCCGCCATCGGCGAGGGCGATGCCGATGCGGAACAGACAGGCTGGGCATTGTCCAGCCGGAGCGTTCTCCGGAAGCGTCGCGCCGCAGTTTGGGCATTTGCCCGTTTCAGTCATGAGGTTCGACCATTGCGTTGGCTACGGCGCTTTGCTCAGTGGCGTTGTCCATAGATGCACTGCGTGTTTCTCGCCATCTTCCCTCGACTCCGTGGTCAGGGTCTTGTCGGGTTTGATTCCCGGGATGGCAAACTGGTGCGAGACGATCCGCGCTCCTGGCTTTAGCTTTTCGAATTGCGGGCGGAGTCGGTCCAACAAGGGCGGCGGCAGAAACACGGCGACCACGTCCGCGCCGCTCAGGTCCACCTTGAACAGGTCTTCGTGCTCGATGCGAACCAGTGGCCCGACCTGATTGCGCTGGACGCTCTCGCGCGACTCGCGGACCAGGCGTTCGTCAATCTCATAGCCCACGGCCTTGCAACCGTATTTCTCTCCGGCGGCGATGACGATCCGTCCGTCGCCGCTGCCCAAGTCATAAACGACTTCGCCCGTCTTGACGCTCGCGAGTTCCAGCATCTTGTCAACGATGTCGTGGGGCGTTGGAACAAAAATCGCATCCGGCCCGCGGGATTTGCCGGTGAGGGCCGATGCCACTTCTCCCGGCAGAGTCTCCTGCGTCGTGAGCACCACATTCAGGGTTTTGGGTTCGGCGCGTGGTTTGTCGAGCGCATCGGCTGAGATGTCATACGCGAGGAGTTTGTCATTATCCCGCACGTAAAGCCGGCCACCGGCGATCACGGGAAACGTCGCTCCGCTCGCGGCAGTCGGTTCGGGGATTCGAAACGAACTTCGTTCGACATATTCCTTGGGCGTGGCTTCCGCGAGGATGATTGAGCCGTCGGTACCGCGCAGATACAGATGGCCATCAGCGTAAGTCAACGCGAGCCGGCCTTTGATGGTTGCTTCCGCCGGTCCCCAAATGAGTTTGCCCGTTTTCATTTCGATGCAGACTGGTCCCGCGGCGCCGCGTTGTGACCCAGCCTGATATGAATAAATGTAATCGCCCGCCAGCGCTGTGTTGTCTTGAAAGGCGTCAAAGTTAAACGATTGATAATACTGCTCCTGAGCCACGATGCCGTCGCCCTCCCGAACGAGTTTGAGCAGCGCCATGCCGGCACCATAACCGTTTGCGGAAAACAAGAAGTCGCCCGTCACGATTGGGGTGCATGTGCCTCCGAAGCGATCAACTGATTTCTGGTAACGCCAGAGCACTCGCCCGTCACTTGCCGCGATGCCGGCAAGACCGCGGGTAAGAGAAGCGACATAGTGCCGAACTCCGCCCGCTTCCGCCACGACCGTTCCCGCGTAACCGGCACGCTCATCGCCAGGAACACCTGTTTTCCAGATGATCTCGCCCGTGCGTTTGGTTAGCGCCACCACGGTCGCGTTGGTTCCGCCCGGCAAACAAATCAGCTTGTCGCCATCCACCAAAGGGCGGTCGCTGAATCCCCAACTGCGTCGCGAGGCATTAAAGTCCCTTGGGAAGCTTTTCTGCCACAGGCTCTGTCCATTGGCGGTTCGCAAGCAGAACAAATCGCCATCGGCACTGAGGATGTAGAGACGGTCGTCGTCCAGGGTCGGACTTCGCTGCGTCAACCAGCGCATGAGCGCGCTCTCGTTGACGGTCCGACCGATTCGCGTCGCCCAAATCTTCTCTCCACTCGTGGCGTTCAAAGCATAAACAAACTCGCCGCCGTCGCGATAGCCCGTGGTATGGATACGCCCGTCGGCTACGGAGACCGACGCGATCCCGTCACCCAAGCCGGTGATTTTCCACAACAACGGCGGGCCGTTCGTGGGCCACGATTTCAGCAGGCCGGTTTCGGCAGAGCGATTGGAGCGATCCGGCCCGCGCCATTGGGGCCAGTCGGCGGCTCCGACTCGAAGCGATGCTATGGCAATTCCAATTCCGGCCGCAACTAGTGTCAGCACCGCGGTCCAAGTTGGGTTAGTCGTTGCTTTTTTCGTGGCGTATGATGGGTTAAAGGTTCTGTTACGTACTAAAGAGTCCACGCGCAAAGGTAACAAGAATCGTGATGGGTGAAGGCGGCCTCGACCACTCACGCATCAGATCATGTCACCCATCTCACCTGCTCACCGCTGCGAACAGGCAGCGAATCTCTTCGTCAACCTCTTCCGGCTTCGAGACTGTCTGCGCAATTTCCTCGCGCAACAATTCGCCAAAGCGCCGCCGCAGTCGCAGCACCGCCATCTTCACGCTTCCCTCGGTCAGATTCAGACGCGAGGCCATCTCAGCGTATGAAACACCGCCTTTGTCGCCCGAGAGATAGACTTGGAGCGCGTCAAACAATCGCTGCTTCTCCGCATCGCCGTATTCCTCGCGCAGTTGGTTCAGGACTCTTTCCAGCAAGGCCAGCGCCCAGCTTTGTTCAAAAGCTTTGTCAGGGGTCGCGTCATGCGACGGCTCGCGCCGGTAGCGCGTCTCGCCGATCTTTGCATCAAGCGGCAGGAAGGACAGATGCGCCCCGCGCTTGAGGGTCTGTTGCTTGTCCCATTCGTTGGCCAGGAAATTCTTGAGCGAGGCGATGAGAAACGAGCGAAATTTTCCCTTCGTCGGTGTCACCGTTCCCAAACGATCCCGCTCCAGCAGGTGAACGAAGAACGATTGCGTCAGGTCCTGCGCGTCCTGCGCCTCATACCCCCGGCGGCGCAAGTAGGCGAAGAGGGGATACCAATACGTGGCGCACAATCGGTTGAGCGCCTCCGCGGAGTGCGGGGTGGTTTTCTGGCCGGCCGCCAGCACCACGCTCCAGTGAGTGGTGGCGAACCATTGCGCCTGGGCGGTCGCCGCATCCGAATTCTGGTGGGTCTGTTGCAATTATCCCTCGCTCCGGTTGATCGGGACGTTGGGAACGGCTTCCAGCAAACAACTTCGGCGGCACGGTGTCCAGCGCCAAAGGGCCGCACGGGATTTGTGGGTTGACCCGCATTTTGCCGGTTGTTAGCTTTCGCCTCCCTGCAACCCGGGGCTTTTATGCGACACACGATT
>CAZNOE010000048.1:3760-16806 GCA_964574525.1 uncultured Bifidobacteriaceae bacterium | reverse complement strand
GCAGTTGCGACCGTCTGGCCGCACTTGGACAGCGACGACCGCTTCATCCGTTACGCCGCGCGCATCGCCATCGAATCGCAACCGGTCGCCGAGTGGAAGGACAAGGCGCTCGCCGAAACCAAACCCACGGCGGGCCTCACTGCTTTGCTTGCGCTTGCCCGCCTTGGCGACAAGGAAACGCAGTCCGCGTTGTTGAAAGCGCTCGCCCAATGGCCGCTCGACTCGCTCGACGAAACCCGCAAGCTCATCAAGATTCGCGTGGTCGAAGTCAGTATCGCGCGCCACGGTCGTCCTCCCGACGACCTCGTCAACACGGCAATTGAGAAACTCAGCCGCCAGTATCCGGCGAAAAGCTGGCCGCTCAATCGCGAGCTGTCGCAGTTGTTGATTTACTTGGAAGCGCCGGACGTGGCCACGAAAACGCTGGCGTTGCTCGACGCCGCGCCGACGCAGGAGGAGCAGATTCATTACATCTTCAGCTTGCGCACGCTCAAACAAGGTTGGACTACGGAGCAGCGCCGCCAATACTTCAGTTGGTTCAACAAGGGCCGCGCGGGATTGAATCATCCGACGGACCTGGTCCAGTGGTTCAAGGACGCTGGGCGCGATTACAGCGACGGCTCCAGTTTTCCGAAGTTCATCGCCAACATTCGGAGGCAGGGTTTGGACAAGCTAAACGACCAGGAGCGCGCCGAACTCGCAGCGGTCATCAGCGCACCGTCGGTAGCCACCAAAGCGCCCGCCCCGCTGCGCGCGTTCGTCAAGGAGTGGACGATGGACGATCTGTTGCCCGCGTTGGATCAGGTGGGCAAGAACCGTTCATTCGCGAAAGGCAGAAATGCCTTCGCCGCCGCGCAATGCATCACCTGCCATCGCTTCGGCAACGAAGGTGGCGCTGTCGGAGCCGACCTCACGGCAATCTCGAGCCGCTTCAGTCGTCGTGACATCTTGGATTCAATCATCGAACCGTCCAAAGTGGTTTCGGAACAATTCCAAAACACGACCATCGTCAAGAAAGACGGAGAGGATGTCACCGGACGAATCCTGGAAGAAAGCGACAAGAGCGTGGTGCTGCTCGTCAACCCATTGACGGGCGACCGCGCTGAGGTTCTGAAGGCGGATATTCAAAAGCGACAAGCCTCTCAAATCTCCCCGATGCCAACCGGACTCGTGAGCATTTTGACGAAGGACGAAATCCTGGATCTGCTCGCCTATCTCGAATCGGGCGGAAAACTGAACGCTACGAATTTCAAGCCGTGAGCAACGAGGCAGGGAGCCCACTCGCGAGGGAAAGGTAGGTGGAGTTCGTCCCTCCCGTCGGCACGGCGCACTGCCTACCACAAAAAAGGCAGAACCGTCGCGACGCCCTTCCCTTTATTTGCGGATTGTTGTATAAGAGCGGGCAGCCATGCCTTGCTCGAAGTCGTTTATTGCGTTGCTGGTTTTGTTGTCCGTGCCGCTCGTCGAGGTTCGCGGCGGCGCGGATGAGGGCGTTGAGTTTTTCGAGAAGAGAATCCGCCCGCTGCTGGTCGAGAATTGTTATAAGTGTCACAGTGCGCAGAGTGAGAAGCTCAAAGGCGGCTTGCTCTTGGACACGCGCGAGGGCGTCCTCAAAGGCGGCGACACAGGCGCGGCCATCGCTCCCGGCGACCCGGAAAAAAGTCTGCTCATCAAGGCCGTTCGCCATACCGACAAGGATTTGCAAATGCCGCACAAGGACAAGAAGCTCGCGGACGCGCAGCTTGCCGATCTCGTCGCTTGGGTGAAAATGGGCGCGCCCGGTCCGCGCGTGTCAGAGTCGCGCACGGGCGGGATCGCCGTCAAAGCAAAGTCGTGGTGGGCGTTTCAACCCGTGCAGCGGCCAAACGTGCCGGGCGCGGCTGACAGAAATCCGATCGATGCGTTCGTGGATGAAAGGCTCGCCGCGGCTGGACTGAAGAAAGCTCCGATGGCAAAGCGACGCTCGCTGTTGCGCCGGGCGACGTTTGATCTCACGGGATTGCCGCCAACGCCCGAGGAAGTCGCGGCGTTTCTCAATGACCATACCCCCGAAGCTTTTGCGCGAGTCGTGGATCGGTTGCTGGCTTCCCCCGCTTACGGCCAGCGCTGGGCGCGACACTGGCTTGATGTGGTCCGCTACGCGGATTATCACGAATCCGATCCCACGCAGCGCGCGCCGGGTCCCGAGCCTTCAGAGGCGTGGCGTTATCGCGACTGGGTCGTCGATTCCTTCAACGGTGACCTGCCCTTCGACCAGTTCATCGTGCATCAGATCGCCGGGGATTTGTTGCCAAGCCCGGCGGGCGAGGCGGTTTATCTGGAAGGGATGATCGCGACCACATTCCTCGCGAACGGCGCTTGGGACCGCGGCGACGCCGACAAGGAAAAGATGGTTAGCGACATGGTTGATGATCAGATTGACACGGTGGGCAAAGCGTTCCTGGGTCTGACGCTGGGTTGCGCCCGCTGCCACGATCACAAGTTCGACCCCATCTCGAACGAAGACTACTACGCACTTGCCGGAATCTTCTACAGCACCCATTTCCTGGAGACTCTGGGCCCCAAGAATGACAATTACACTTTGAAACGCGTGCCGCTGGTTCCCCGATCCGTGGCGGCACTGCGTGACGCACAGATGCTGCGGTTTGACGCGATCAGGGCAAGGCTTAGGGAGTTCGATACGATGTCGCCGCGGGTAGCTACCAACCATCCTGAGCGGCTCTTGCTTATGAAGGAGCGCGACGCGCTGCAAGCCGAGATTCCAGCGCCGTATCCGGCGTTGATGACCGTACAGGAGTACGGAGTGCCGGGCGGACTGTTTCCCAACATCCAGGATGTGCCGATCCACATTCGCGGCAGCTACACGCGGCTCGGCCCGGTGGTCCCGCGCCGCATGCCCAAGTTCTTCGCCGGTGAATCTCAGCCGCCGATCACCCAGGGCAGCGGGCGGCGCGAACTGGCGGCTTGGGTTGCGTCGAAAGAAAATCCGCTTACCGCGCGGGTGATCGTCAATCGTGTCTGGCAATGGCATTTCGGAGAAGGGTTGATGCACACGCCCAACAACTTTGGTCTGCTCTCAGAACCGCCGACTCACCCGGCGCTGCTCGATTGGCTCGCCGCTCAATTCGTCGAGGACGGCTGGTCGTTGAAGAAGTTGCACCGTCGAATCATGCTCTCTTCTGCGTATCAGCGGGCGAGCACGATTCCGCGCGCTCAAGCCGTTCGCGATCCCGACAACCACTGGCTCGGTCGGTTCACCGCCCGCCGTCTGGAAGCGGAGGCAATTCGCGATGCCATGATCTTTGTTTCGGGTCGGCTTGATCTGTCGCCGGGCGGCCCCGCCGGGACGAACGTGAACACGCTGCGGCGCTCGCTTTACGTCCAGACGGCGCGTTGGGACCGCAGCAACTTTGCGATGCTGTTCGATGCCGCCAATCCGGACGCCTCTGTGGAAAGGCGAAACGTCTCCACCGTGGCGCCACAGGCGCTCCTGATGCTCAACAACGATTTCGTGCAGGTCCAGGCAACGGAGCTGGCGAAGCGCTTGCTTCGCGAGGCCGACGGTGATGAAGCCAGGCGCATCAACCGCGCCTATCAGTCGTTGTTTGCCCGGCCCGCAAGGAAGGAAGAAGTTGCAATCGCCCACGAATTGCTCGCGAAGTCCGGCCAGCCGGAGACGGAGGCTGCCTGGCGGGACCTGGCTCATGTGCTGTTGTGCAGCAATGAATTCATCTATGTGGACTGACCCGCGCAAATATTTTTCGCGCCGCGAATGGCTGGCACGCTCTTGCGGCGCCTTCGGCCTTCTCGCGTTGGCCGATTTGCTGGCTGCCGAATCGTTTCTTCCCGGTGCCGGAGAAACCAATCGCGCCGCGCGACCCTACGCCGTTCGCCCTCCGCATCTTCCGGCGCGCGCCAGGCGGGTCATTTTTCTATACATGCCCGGCGGACCTTCGCATGTGGACCTCTTTGATCCCAAGCCGCGGTTGATTCAGGACAACGGCAAGCCGCTCCCCTTTGAGAAACCCAAACTCGAACGCACCAGGACGGGCAACCTCCTCGCGTCTGCGTGGAAATTTTCCCGGCACGGTCAGTCGGGCATTGAAGTGAGTGAACTCCTGCCCCGCACGGCTTCCTGCATTGACGACATCTGCGTCATTCGTTCGATGGTGGCCGACAACATCAACCACACCGGCGCCGCTTTGCAGATGTGCACCGGCGAACAAGCCTTCTCCCGGCCCAGCATGGGTTCGTGGCTCACTTATGGTTTGGGAACTGAGAACGAGAACCTGCCCGGCTTCGTGGTCGTCAGTCCCGCCGCGGTCTTCCAAGGCGCTCAACTCTGGGCCTCGAGTTTCCTGCCCAGCGCCTATCAGGGAACGCTCATCCAGGACTTGAAGAAGCCCATCGCCAACCTCAGCGATCCCTCCGGCAACCGCGAAATGCAACGAACGAAGCTCGATGCACTCCATCGGCTCAACGACCTCCACAAACGAAACCGCGGCATCGACAGCGAACTGGACGCGCGGATTGCCTCCTTCGAACTCGCGTTTCGAATGCAGCGGGAAGCTCCCGAAGCGTTCGACCTCACGCGCGAGAGCGCCGCCACGCATCAGCTCTATGGCACCGACAACCCGACCACCGAGCTGTTTGGAAAGCAATGCCTGATGGCAAGGCGGCTCGCTGAGCGTGGCGTACGTTTCATCCAGCTATTTGATGCGCCGAAGAACAACGCCTGGGACCATCACAGCGACCTGC
This sequence comes from uncultured Bifidobacteriaceae bacterium, assembly GCA_964574525.1. Taxonomy (GTDB): domain Bacteria; phylum Verrucomicrobiota; class Verrucomicrobiia; order Limisphaerales; family JADLHS01; genus WYBW01. Next base: position 12,048 of record CAZNOE010000048.1, on the reverse strand, counting down.
GCGAAGACTTGCCCAAACGCTGTGCCGCGGTGGACCAGCCGATTGCCGCCTTGCTGATTGATCTCAAATCTCGCGGCCTGCTCGAAGACACGCTTGTCCTTTGGGGTGGCGAATTCGGTCGCACGCCCACGGCGGAAGGCACCAACGGTCGCGAGCATCATCCCTTCGGCTTCACCATGTGGATGGCAGGCGGCGGTGTGAAAGGTGGCATTGTGCATGGAGCGACTGACGAGTTTGGTTGGTACGCCGTTCAGGACAAAGTCCACGTCCACGACCTGCACGCCACGATCCTGCATCTCATGGGTATTGATCACACTCGGCTCACCTATCACTACGACGGACGCGATTATCGCCTTACCGATGTCTATGGCAACGTGGTCCATCCCATCATCGCATGAGTAACGGGCAACTGAGTGAAGTTTTGATTCGGCGCTAGATTGTGAGCGCGCCTAAACAAGTTCGCCGGGGAGCTGCAGCCCGGTGTGACACGAATTTCACGGATTATCGCGAATGGATGCGGTTTGATTTGAATTCGAGCAAATTCGTGCAATTCGCGTAAAGCTTTCCCCTCCCTGATACGGATCCAACCTCAACCCCGGCAGGGGTGACATCTTTGTAGCATACGCCCAACAAAACAATGTGAAGCTCCGTCAGGAGCGACATCACGTTGAAACCCGGCTGGTTTGCTCGAACGATCCGATGGGAATGAATATGCGCCCCGACGGGGCTTGCGATTCTTCGCCGTTGGTTCTACAAAGATTCCGCTCCTGACGGAGCTAAAGACTGATGAATGTGATTCCCGCCGACGATTTCACCCACGATGTCTTCCTCGTGGCCACGTGTCCTTGGCCCAAGGGAAGACCCGGTTGACTTCGTTCCAGCGCCTTGACACTGGCTTTTCTCATCGCAACAGAGCACGGCCGCCTGCTGCGGCGGTGACAAATACATACCGACAATGTCCCAGAACTTCTGCTCGAATTGCTGGTCATTGGATAATTTGAACGCGCGGGTCTGGTGAGGCTTCAGACTCGATCCAAAATGATTTCAGGGGCGGTACGCGACACCCGCACACCCTAAAATGGCCGATGATACTTCAAAGGACTTAGTGGACACTGCACTAGGTTGGAACGACGACTCAGATTCGGCCCGTTGTAACGCCCCTTGCTCCGCCAATAATTCGTTGCACGCCCGGCGCGCTTGGTTTCAAATCGTCGTATGAATCGCCCCTTTTCCCGCAGGCGACAACTCAGTCTCGCCGGTTTCCTCTTGGTTGCGGCGCAAGTCGTCACGGGCGGCGCAGAATCGCACACCGCGCAAATCGCCTCGGCCGCAGATGCGATCCGCAACAAACTCAGCGAAACCCGCCGTGATTTCCACACGCACCCCGAACTGTCCAATCGCGAGGAGCGCACCGCGCGCGTGGTGGCCGAACGCCTGCGGGCGCTCGGCTTCGACGAAGTCAGAACCGGCGTGGCCAAATACGGCATCGTCGCGCTGCTCAAAGGCGGCCAGCCCGGCCCGGTCGTCGCGGTGCGCGCGGATATGGACGCGCTGCCCATCACCGAGGCGAACGATGTGCCTTACAAATCCCAAACACCCGGCGTCATGCACGCCTGCGGCCACGACGCGCACACGACCATCGCACTCGGCGTCGCCGAGGTGTTGAGCAAAATGCGCGATCAGATTCACGGCTCGGTGAGATTTCTCTTCCAACCCGCCGAGGAAGGCCCGCCCGCCGGCGAAGAAGGCGGTGCGCCCTTGATGATCAAAGAAGGTGCGCTCGACAATCCGCGTCCGCTCGCGATTTTCGGGCTGCACACCACGCCTGAACTCGAAGCGGGTCTGGTCGCCTATTGCGCCGGTGGTGCTCAAGCCTCGCTCGACCTTTTCACGATTACAATTCGCGGCAAAGTCCCCTACTCGGCCACGCCACATCGCGGCGTGGACACGATCGTTGTCGCCGCCGAATGCGTCACTGCCTTGCAGACGATCAAGAGCCGCCGGATTGACACGTTTGAACCAGTCATCGTGACCATCGGTACCATCCACGGCGGAACGCGCGCCTTCAACACACCCGAGGAAGTAAAACTGGAAGGCTGCGTGCGCACGTTCAACGAAGACGCGCGAAATCAAATCCAGCAATTGATGCGCGAGACGCTGGCCGGCGTCACCTCGGCCTACGGCGCGAAATACGAACTCGACTATAAACGCTTCACCATGGTCCTGGTCAACGACCCCAAGCTCGTCGAGGCGTCGCTGCCCGCACTGCGCCGTGCCGTCGGCGAAACGAACGTCGTCGAAGCGCCCAAGCGCATGGGCGGCGAGGATTTTTCCTTCTACGGTCAGGTCGTGCCCGGGTTTTTCTTCCGGCTCGGCACCGGCAACAAAGCCAAAGGCATCGTCGCGGAAAGTCATACGCCGAAGTTCGACATTGACGAGAAATCTCTCGAAGTCGGTGTGAAAGCGATGGCGAACGTCGTGTTGGATTTTCTCGACCAGCACGCGCAACAGAGATGAGTCACCCTTCGCCTGACATTCATGTTTGTCCTCCTTGGTTTGCGGGGTTCATCAACAATCCAGTGCGGCGCTGGCTACACAAACCCGAAGAGATCCTTGTCCGACTGATTGCGCCGGGATTCACCGTCGTTGAGCTTGGCTGCGGTTCAGGCCCATTCACGATAGCCCTGGCTCAAATGGTTGGCTCGTCAGGCCGTGTGATTGCGGCTGATGTTCAGCCGGCAATGCTCGCCAAGGTCCAAAGACGAGTTGCGCAGGCCGGCCTGCAAGATCGCGTTGAACTCCATCTGTGCGGACGAGAGCACATCGGGCTTTCAACCCATGTTGATTTCGTTCTGGCGTTCTGGATGGTGCATGAAGTCCCGAATGCCGTGGCGCTCTTCGCAGAGATGCACGAAGCGCTGAATCCTGATGGCAAGCTGCTTTTGGTTGAGCCCAAGCTCCACGTTGGACGGAGAGACTTTGAACAAGAAGTGGACGCCGCCGTGGAGGCAGAATTTCAACTCCTTGCCCGACCCTCAGTTCGTCTCAGCCATGCCACACTTTTTGCGAAGCGGTCGTGAATTGCCCAAATATGATTTCACCGTCTATGCGAAGTAAGACTGCGCCTTGGATTCCATTCCGATTGTCCCGGCTCGCGAACCGCTTTTGGAACATCTCGCTGAGCGCACTTTGTTTGTTCGCTTATGCCGGCGCGTTGCCAGCCCAGGAGCGTCCACGGCTGCTGGTGCTGACGGACATCGGTGGCGACCCAGATGATCAGCAATCCATGATCCGGCTGATGGTGTATGCCAATGAATTCGTTATCGAGGGTCTCGTCGCTACGGCTTCCGGCACACCGGGCGAGTTGAAAACCGCCACGACGCGGCCCGACTTGATTCGTCAGATCGTCATGGAGTACGGCGACGTGCGGACCAACCTAGTGAAACATGCGCAGGGCTGGCCGGAAACCGGCGCGTTGTTGCAATGCATCAAGTCGGGCAATCCGCATCGGGGCCGGAAGAACATCGGAGATGAACACGACATGGAAGGGTCGCGCTGGCTGATCAAGCGCATTGATGCCGGAACGCCGGAGCGCCCGCTCAATATCACGATCTGGGGTGGCCAGACCGATCTGGCGCAAGCGCTGTGGCGGGTTCGGCATGATCGCGGGGATTCCGGCCTGGCCCGTTTCGTCCAACGATTCCGCGTCTATGACATCGGCGATCAGGATGGCATCGCCGAATGGATGCAGACGGAGTTCCCCGGCATGTTCTACATCCTCAGCAAGGCGCCCGCCGGCGGGGATCGTCGTCAGGGAACTTATCGCGGCATGTATCTCGGAGGCGATGAATCCCTGACCAGCCGTGAGTGGATCGAGCAGCATGTGCGCCGGACCGGATCGCTCGGCGCATTATATCCGCTCAAAACCTGGACCGATCCCAATCAGCATGGCTGCCTCAAGGAAGGTGATACACCGTCGTGGTTCTTCTTCCTCCCGCTTGGTGGCAACGATCCAAAGGATCCCTCCAAGCCCGGCTGGGGCGGCCAATATCGAAAAGCGCCAGATGGTTGGTATCGCGACCTTCCTTCAAAAGACGCTGATCCGCGCGAGACCGTCAGCCGTTGGCGACCGGATTTTCAGTCAGACTTCGCCGGCCGCATGTCGTGGTGTTTGCCCGACGGACGCTGACACGCCGAGCGTGTCTGAAAAGGTGAGAACTGACCCGCCCCACGAGTGCGACATCCGCCACAACATCCATTTCCGAACGCGAACACAAGACAAGGCATTGCATTGGGAATGCCGGTGACAAGTTTTTGGAAATGGACTAATCTCATGGCTCGGATGAAACAACGCACGCAAATCAGCAACGCCGCCAAAGCCAAACGATGGGCGCTTCGGTTGTCAGCCCGCGTTGGAAAAGTTGTCGCCGCCCATCCTCAGGCCGATCCCGACAACGTCCGTCACACTTTGATTTTGCTGGAGCAACCGCCGCTGGAACGATTGCAAAGGAGCTTAATCCGTGGCCGCGCCACTGCCATTTTCCGAAAGTGAACTTCGCCTGCTGCGCGTGTTGCTTAAGCGCAAGGTGCGGTTCATGGTTGTCGGGCTTTCCGCCGCCACGCTGCAAGGCGCTCCCGTCGTTACGCAGGATGTTGACCTTTGGTTTGAAAACCTTGGTGAACAAAAAATCTCCCGCGCGTTGCAGGAAGTCGGCGCGGCGTATGTTCCGCCCAGCAACTTCAATCCGCCGATGCTCGCAGGCGCGGGCACGGAACTTTTCGACATCGTTCTGCGCATGGACGGCCTCGGGACATTCGCCGACGAAATCAAGAACTGCGTGGAAATTTCATTGGGGCAACAGAAACTCAAGGTGCTTTCGCTCGAACGGATTCTTGCCAGCAAAATCGCTGCGAACCGCCCCAAAGACCAACTGACGATTCCCGTTCTGCGCGACGCACTGGCCACGACCCAATCAATGAAACGGCGCGCGAAGAAAAAGTGAAACGGCACGCGACGAAGAATTGAAAACCGCGAAGGAAATGAGTCTCGCTTACGGACCGTCACGGAGCCCACATCCAACTTGACCTGTAGACAGTGATGCTCCGCGCGGTCCAAGTCCGCGCTTCCCACATGGCTCGCCCATCCTTGGATGTTTTTGTCTTTGCGTTCATGACGTCATAAACGTCTTTGGTAATCCATGAAGCGTAGCCTCCATCACGAAGTCCACAAAGTTTTGCGGCATAATTCGCAGCACGACCGACCCACACCAGATCGTTCGCCCCGCGAACTCCCGTTCGGGCGACAAACAACGAACTGGTGTCAACGCCAACCGAGTGCCTGGCCGTGTAGGATGAAGACGGATATTGATTCACGATCGCTGGATTTATTATCCGCAGCGCTGCGTGGTTGATTTTCAGGGCACACCTAACGGCGGACGTGTTCTTAGAATCGCCGATAAACACACCCATCACACGGTCGCCGTCGAACGCAGTAATCACGCCACCTTCATCTCTGATGATACGGGAGGCGCAATGAAGGTAGACTTTGTAGATTTCTGCGGCGAATTCTGGTGTCTCGTTGTTAACCAAATCCGTCGAGTCTGCCAAATCAGCGTAAAGCACAGCCCCGGCCAGTGTGACGCCATCGTTCCCAAGGTTTAGGTTTTCGGCTTCAGGAACAACTGTTCCGTCCCGCTTTGTCCACGAACCCCGAAAGATTTCCGCAACTTCAGTCGCAAGTTCAGTTCCGATTGCCATCTTGAGTCATGTCTAAATGGGGCCGAGTTCTTTCACCAGTCGCACGATTTCGGTGCAAACCGGTGCTAAGACAACATCCCATTTCGCTTTCTCATCTGCGACGTAGGTAACCGGCAAAATCCCGAGCAAATCTGACGGGATCTTGAGGTCGCCAGCGTGCTCTTTAACTATGTAGGCTCGACTGCGGCCAAGCTGGGAAATGAACATCCCCATCTCAAAAACTACATTGTCTCGCGGTGCGTAGTGTTCGTGGTCGCGCGATGCCACTTTGTCGTCGGGACCAAAGACAAAGATCGCGAAGTCTGCTTGCTCGACCTGCTCATTCAGCTTGTCCACCGCCACACCACCCGGCCCGAAAACGCCGTCGGTCCAAACGCGAACCTCCACCGGTTCATGCTTCATCCCGAGTTGGATTTGTTTTGCAACCGGCAACCCTTCGACACTCGACCCGACAAACAATATCGGTTTTGCATTCGGGGCTCTGTGAAAGCGCCGACGCTGTCTCAGCCGCTCGGCGATGACGCCGCGCTACCGCGCGCCAAACGCCTGGAGACTCATCAGCGATGGAGACGAAGTCTGAGCATGCAACGCGAAGGGTGACTGCAGTGTTCGCAACTCGGACAGTAGCTGACCGGGGAGCTGATGGATCGAGTGCGGAGATTTCGCCGACACATTCTGTGGCGCCACGTCTGGCGATTTCTCTACCATTCACCTCAATCGCTACCTCTCCAGAGAGGATAAAGAATACGAACTCATCAGTGCCCTCTCGCTGAATAAGCACCTCGCTCACCCTATGCTCTAAGACAGAACCCGCTGCAATCAAGCGATCGGCGAATGCGGCGGAATTTTGAACCACACGCTGCTGCAAGACGGCCGCGCGCAAATTGGCAGCACCATTGGCACCTATGAATCGGGCAATCATTGACCCAGAAAGCTTACCGAGACCACGCGATTTGGCCATCCCCAACCGCAACGCGGTTGCGGCACATCCGTTCCCGCGTGCGTTACCGACCACAACGGTCTCGTGTCTGCAACTAATCTCAGATAATCTGCCGCGCATGCACGTCGTTCTGATTTCGGTTGGCACGGACGGCGACATCTTCCCTTACGTCGGATTGGGAGCGGCGCTGCGGGCGCGCGAGCACTCAGTCACGCTCGCGGCCAGCGAGCATTACGGAGCATTGGCGGAGAAGCAGGGCTTCGCTTTTCACGCACTGGTTTCAACAGAAGAGAATCGCGAGTTGTTCGAGCATCCTGACTTCTGGAAGCCACTGAAGACCGCGCCGCTCATGGCTCGTTGGGGCGTACGGTTCATTCGCCGCCAGTATCACCTGCTATCGAAGCTGGCCACGCGAGAGACGATGCTTGTGGCGAATCCTGGTGTCCTCGCCGCTTCTCTCGTCCATGAAACGCGCGGTGTCCCGTTGGCGAATCTGATCCTTCAGCCTTGGATGATTCCCAGTTCCATATCGCCGCCCATCATACCGGGCGTCACTTGGCTTGCGCACGCTCCGCGACCGGTGTGGAAGGTGTTCGCACGCGGCATCGATGTGTTTGGCGACATCCTGATTGGTCGCGAGCTCAACAGACTGCGAGCCGAACTCGGACTAAAACCGATGCGCCGGATTTTGTCGAACTGGCTCTCGCGCCAGCTCGTCATCGGGATGTTTCCGGATTGGTTCGGCGCGCCGCAGGCAGACTGGCCCTCGCAAATCCGGCTCGTCGGATTTCCGATGACCGATGGCGAGCCGAACCAAGCCTTGCCGCCGGAAGTTTTGAATTTCTGCCACGCTGGAAAACCGCCGGTCGCGTTTACCTTCGGGACGGGAATGGCCCATTCAGCGGGCTTGTTTCAGGAAGCGATGGAAGCGTGCGCAATTCTAGGCGCGCGCGGCATTTTTCTGACGAAGTATCGGAACCAGTTGCCGGACACATTGCCGGCCACGGTGCTGCATTGCGACTTTGCTCCATTTCAAAAGCTGTTTCCGCATTGCGCCGCCGTGGTACATCACGGCGGCATCGGCACCGTGGCAAAAGCAATGGCCGCCGGCCTCCCGCAATTGATTCATCCGCAGTGCTTCGATCAGATTGACAACGGTATGCGCGTGAAGAGACTTGGCGCCGGCGATTGCCTGCGGACCAAACGTTCCGGCGGAAAGAAGATCGCAGCGGCCCTGACTGCATTGATGACGGAGGAAGCCCGGACACGTTGCCGAAAACTGGTGACGCGTTTCGACAAAGTGGACGCATTTGCCACATCGGCAGGGCTTCTCGAAAAGCTTGCCGCTGATCCGGCCACTTCGTCTTAGTGAGACCTACCCGGTGCAAGCCCAAGGTTGTGAAGCAAGAATCAGCACGTTTGCCTTGGCTCGCGAGGCACAACGATGATACAAAAGACTCGACCTTCCGGCCAAACCAGATCAACTGAATGCAAAAATTATGAGACCCAACACACTACTCATTCTTATGTGCGCGAGCCTTGGGCTCGCTTCAAATACGACGCGCGCCGACGAGCCTGGCGATCCATTGGC
>CAZNOE010000048.1:0-3660 GCA_964574525.1 uncultured Bifidobacteriaceae bacterium | reverse complement strand
TTGCGAAAAACCCACAATCCTTCCGCCGTGGAGGCGAAGCTAAAGGACAAGCTGTCACGCGTGGAAGCAGGCGTTCAAAAGCTTGCCAGCAACGGTGGCGATCCGTCAGCCGTCGCCGAAAAGATGCAGCAATTCCCTGAACTCATGCGTGCAGGAAAGGTGAAGGAGGCTGAGGCCCTGCTCGACCGCGTGCTGAAAGAGTTGGAAGCGAAGTAGGTTCCTGCTCGACGGCGCTACCGATGAATCAGCGGTGAACGCAAAAGTGGAAAGACCTTTACCCTCGCTTTGCTGCGCAAACACCTAGCGTTTGGGACAGAATGCGTTTGAGCGTGAAGGTTGAACAGTTTTCGAATTGCGCCGGGCGAGGTGTTCCGGGTACTTCTTGATCGTTCACGTTTACTAAACTTCAACACCATGCGCAACCGCACGCAATCGTTAGGCCTTTGGTTCGGCTGTTTCGTAGCCGAACTCACGTTGATGATTTCAGTTGCCAATCTGTCCGCGCAAACCAGTCCCGCGCCGGGCGCGAGCACAACGTCTTCATCCACCAACTGGACAACGGCGCAGGATCATCGAAACATGATGGAGCAGTTGGGAATCAAAAGGCTGCGGCCCGGGCCGAGTGGTCGCGCCGATGCGACCAACGCGGCCAATTATGATCCGGCGAAAGCGAACCCTTATCCTGACCTTCCGGATGTGCTCTCGTTGAAAAACGGACAGAAGGTCGCCAATGCTGAGATGTGGTGGAAGCAGCGCCGACCGGAAATTGTGGAGGACTTCGAGCGCGAAATCATCGGCCGCGTGCCCAAAGATGTTCCGCGAGTGACGTGGACGATTACGACGCAAGCGGTGGATCGAGTGGTAGGCGAAATTCCGGTGGTCGCGAAGCAACTGGCCGGGCATGTGGACAATTCTTCCTGTCCGTCCATCACTGTGGACATCCAGATGACATTGGTCACTCCGGCGAATGCCAAAGGCCGCGTGCCGGTATTGATGATGTTTGGCGGCTTTGGCGGGGGCGGTTTTCCCCGACGACGAGGAGAGCCTGCGCCCACAAATCGTTTTGGCGCATTCGGCAGCGGCACGTTTGCCGATCCTCCGTCCACAGAGCAGTTGATCGCCGCCGGCTGGGGTTACGCGACGATCATTCCCGCCAGCATTCAGGCGGACAATGGCGCCGGACTGACGAAAGGAATCATCGGCCTCGTCAACAAAGGCCAGCCGCGCAAACCCGACGATTGGGGCTCGCTGCGCGCCTGGGCCTGGGGCGCTGCGCGTGGTTTGGATTATCTCGAAAAGGATTCCACCGTGGACGCCAGAAAGGTCGGCATCGAAGGCGTTTCGCGTTATGGAAAAGCCGCGTTGGTCACGCTGGCCTTCGAGCAACGCTTTTCGATGGCCTTGGTTGGTTCATCCGGGGAAGGCGGAGCCAAATTGCACCGCCGCAATTTCGGCGAAGCCGTGGAAAATCTCACGGGCTCCGGCGAATACCACTGGATGGCGGGCAACTTTTTGAAGTATGGCGCCGCCGAATCCGCCTTCGGCAGCAAGAACGCGGGCGATTTACCAGTTGATGCTCACGAATTGATCGCGCTGTGCGCACCGCGCCCCACCTTCATCAGCTACGGCGTCCCCGAACGTGGCGATGCCAACTGGCTCGACCAGCAAGGGAGCTACATGGCCACTGTCGCCGCCGGCCCGGTCTTCCGTCTTGTGGGAGCGAGGGACATCGGCGAGAAGGAAGATTATCGCACCGCCAGGATGCCGCCGGTCAACACCGGCTTGCTCGACGGCGAACTCGCCTGGCGTCAGCACAACGGCGGACACGAAGATCGTTCGAACATGAAGCACTTCATCGCGTGGGCCAACCAGCTCATTAAGCATGCCCCTCCCGCCGCTGCGTCGGCGAAGTGACATCATTCAACAGCTTCAGGGACGCGAAGCTGTTGCGACTCGCACAGTCGCGCTCCAAATTGGCGTGCCCGCAATCACGAAACATTTTTCAAAAAAAATCCTTTGACCCTCACGTTGCGTCAGGCCTGACAGTCCTCGCAGCCTTTGGCATCATGGTGATGTCAGAGGAGAAGAAACGATGGCTTACACAGTCAAAAAACTGGCCGGGATGTCGGGCGTCAGCGTGCGCACGCTTCATTTTTACGATGAAGTGGGCCTGTTGAAACCCGCCTACGTCGGCGCGAACGGGTATCGCTTCTACGAAGACGCGCAACTCCTGATGCTCCAGCAAATCCTGTTTTATCGGGAGCTGGGTTTCGAGTTGAAGCAGATCAAAAGGATTCTGAGCCGGCCTGACTTCGACAAGGTCGCGGCGCTGGAATCGCACCGGAAGGTGTTGCGGAAGAACCTGGCCCAGACCCGGAAACTGATTGTGACCATTGATAAAACCATCGAGCACTTGAAAGGAACAAAGAAAATGAAAAGTCAGGAACTGTTTGTGGGTTTCGATCCGAAACAGCAGGCCAAGCACGAGCAATATCTGATTAACCGCTACGGCGAAGGCATGAAGGAAGGCATCGCGCAATCCAAGCAGAAGGTGAAGAACTGGACGAAGACGAATTGGGAAAAGTCCGGCGCGGCCTTCGCCGAAATCTGCAAGGACCTCGTCGCGCTCATGGGCCGGCAACTGCCGGCCGATTCCCGCGAAGCGCAGGATGTCATCCGCCGTCACTACGAATGGCTGAAACAATTCTGGACGCCGAACCGTGAATCCTACGCCGGCCACAGCCAGATGATGATGGATTCAGAGCTGCGCAAGGCGTATGAAGCGTACGATCCACGACTTCCCGAGTTCGCCGCCGCAGCTATGAAGGTCTTTGCGGAAAAAGAGCTCTCGTAAGGCAACGCTCAAACGCAATTGCGCCCTATCCCAAGGTAGCCCAGCCTCTGATGGGCTACCTTGGGTCACCGGCCAGCAACCATCCCAAACCCAGATAGATTTCGGAGTTGCGACCAATTCGCTCCCGCCGGCGCGTGTAACCCCGTCCAGAACGCGGTTGGCGTTGTCTCCATTTCTGAATGCGCACCCAAGGTAGGCGTTTCGCGCTCACTTCGTCTGAAGAACTCAATCTCTTTCGGATTGCTCGAACGAAACACCCCAATTGAACCCCTCGCATCACAGTTTGTTCCTTGGTAGTTTGCCGCGCATGAATTCCAACTCCTCATCCCAAGGCGCCCGGGAAGGCAACGCGTGGTTCGTCACCACGCACTGGAGCATCGTGATCGCGGCGGGGCGGGGCGATTCGGCGCCGAGACGCGCCGCGCTGGAGAGACTCTGCCGGACTTACTGGTATCCACTCTACGCGTTTGTCCGGCGGCTGGGGTACCCTCCGCACGATGCCGAAGACCTGGTGCAAAGTTTCTTCGCCGTTTGCCTCGAGAAGAACTATCTCGGCCTCGCGGACCAGAGCAAAGGCCGGTTCCGCTCGTTTCTGTTGGTGGCGTTGAAACGGTTTCTGGCCAACGAGCGGGACAAGGCCCTCACCCGCAAGCGCGGCGGCGCGCAAGTCCACGTCGCGCTTGACGCGCTCACGGCCGAGCAACGCTACGCGCTGGAACCCGCGGACCGATTCAGCGCCGACAAGCTCTACGAGCGCCGTTGGGCGCTCACATTGCTGGACCAGGTGATCGCGCGGCTCCAGTCCG
>CAZNOE010000047.1:14741-16811 GCA_964574525.1 uncultured Bifidobacteriaceae bacterium | reverse complement strand
TGCACAAAGTCCGAATTCAACATCGGTCCGTGAAACGAAATCAAATTCGCCTTCGTCAAAAACGCGCAGTGCAGCGACGTGATGTCGCTGTAGCCGACAAAGATTTTCGCGTGGTCGCGGATGGTTCGATAATCGAGCAACGGCAGCAGCCGAGCCGTCCCGTAACCGCCGCGCACGCAAAGAATGGCATTGACGCGCCGGTCGCCGAACATGCGCATCAAATCGCCGGCGCGTTCGCGGTCGCTGCCGGCGAGGAAGCCGAGGCGTTTGCGGACGTTGGGCGCGAGTTTGACCTTGAAGCCGAGTTTTTCGAGGACGGCGACGGAGCGATCAATGTTTTCCGGGTCAGGTGGCGCGCTGGCGGGAGCGATGATTCCAATAGTGTCGCCGGGTTGAAGACGCTTCGGTCGAATCAGCATGGCCCTATTTGCTTTCACACGAGCGTGGGCTCAAGGAAAATATTCTCAAAGCGTCCGAAGATTCATTTCTACGCGATTCGTCGTCTTTCTCATCGTTGTCCTCGAGAATTTCCGAAAAACCGGGGACGAGATCGAGACTTGGCGAACGGGCACGTCAAGCCGACGGCGAGAGCTTGGAGACTTCCTCATTGCGAAGATTGAGCAGTTGAGCCTTGGTCTGGCTGAACGTACCTTCCAACTCGAGCACAAGGTCCCGGGCGTTGTGCAGATCACCGGCACGGCCCAGGTCTTCAAGTTTTTGGGTGAGTTCGATGAGCCGTCTGGCACCGAGACTCAGCCCCATGCTCTTCAGGGCGTGCGCATGGAAGGCCAGCTTTTGAGGATCGTTGGCAAACTCAAAGATTTGCGTGATGCGCGCGGGGGCGCTTTGCAGGAATAGGTCAATCAATTCGCATAACATGCTGACGCCGTCGGAAGGCGGCATCTCGCGCAACTCAGCGATGGTGTCTTCGTCGAGCAATCCGGCCGAGATTGATTGTGGATGCCGGAGATAATAATTGGTGTCGAGCTTGCGCAATTTGGTCGGCCCCCACCGCTCCAGCGCGTTCTGTAGTTCCACCGTGCGGACGGGCTTGGAGATGTAATCGTCCATTCCCGCAGCAAGACATTTTTCCCGATCGCCGATCAGCGCATTGCCGGTGATGGCGATGATGACGGGCCGTTTGTCGCGGTTCCAGCGAAGACAGATCTGCCGCGCACATTCCAAACCGTCCATCTCAGGCATTTGCACATCGAGGAACAAAACATCGTAGGGATTCTGTTCCAGGGCCTTGATTACTTCCGTACCATTTTGCGCAATGTCTGCATGGTAGCCGAGCTTTTGCAGGACGCCGCCGCCGACTTTCTGATTGATGGGATTGTCATCAGCGAGCAACACGCGCAGCGGCATGCGGGTGGCGAAGCTGACGTCGAGTGAGGGAGTGACCGGCGTCTTTTTTTCGCGCTGAACCTGCACGCTCATGGCCCGGCAAAGCCCGTCGAGCAATTGCGCCGGGCGTATCGGCTTGTGAACGAACGCGGAAATTCCCAGCGCCGCAGGCCGGGAGTCATCGCTGCGCAGGCGGACGGATGAGAGCAAAACCAAGGGCAGAAAACGGCTGTCAGGCTGGCCGCGGATTTCGGCGGCCAGTGCCAGGCCGTCCATATCGGGAAGTTGCAGATCGAGGATGGCAGCGTCGAATGGGGCGCGATGGGCGAGCAGGTCGAACACTTCGCCGCTGTTGGAGGCGATTTCGACCGTGAGTCCCCATTGCTCGGCGCAGTGTTGGAGGACACGCTGGTTGAAGGCATTGTCTTCGGCAATGAGCAATCGCCGGCCGGCTAATTGCGGTTGCGGCGACTGCCAGCCTGGCGGAGCCGAAGTCGCCGCGGCTTTGGCGAGTATGGTGAAATGAAAGGTCGCCCCTTTGTCCGCGTCGCTGTCCACCCAGATGCGGCCGCCCAGCAATTCGGTCAACCGTTTGCAAATCGCCAGGCCGAGGCCAGTGCCGCCGTAATGGCGGGTGGTGGAGGCATCCACTTGCTGAAATGACTTGAACAGGCGGTGTTGTTTGTCGAGCGGAATTCCGATGCCGGTGTCGCGGACGGAGAA
>CAZNOE010000047.1:8847-14641 GCA_964574525.1 uncultured Bifidobacteriaceae bacterium | reverse complement strand
CAGCGGGTGTAACCTCGACAATCACCTCGCCCTGCGTGGTGAATTTGACCGAATTGCTGATGAGATTGACGAGAATCTGGCGGAGGCGGGTCACGTCGCTGACCAGGATTCTGGGAATCGAATCGTCCACCATGTAAGCCAGGTCGAGGTTCTTCTCCGCCGCCTTGAGCGAGAGCAAATCGAGCGCTTCTTCAATGCAGGCGCGCAACTCGAACGGGTGGTGTTCCAGCTCCAGCTTGCCGGCTTCGATTTTCGAGAAGTCGAGAATATCGTTGATGATGGTCAGGAGCGCGTCGGCGCTGCCGCGCGTGGCTTCGACATATTCCCGCTGTTCGTCGGTCAATTCCGTGTCGAGCAACAACGAAATCATGCCGATGACGCCGTTCATCGGCGTGCGGATTTCGTGGCTCATGTTGGCGAGGAACGCGGACTTGGCGATGGTGGCCTCTTCAAGTTTCTGGTTGAGCGCCAGAAGTTGGGAGTTGTTTTCCACGAGTTGCTGCTGGCTCTCCCGCAGGGCGCGGTGGGCGGCGTCGCGCTGCACCTGGTTCAGATACGCGCGGGAATGATAGCGGATGCGGGCAATCAATTCGATGCGGTCCGGAACTTTTACGAGGTAATCATTGGCGCCGATGCTGAAGGCCTGGCCCTTGACCTGCGGGTCTTCGTTCGTGGAGAGGACAATGATGGGGATGTCTTTGGTCGCGGAATTCGTGCGGTATTGGCTGACCAGCGTTAACCCATCAATGCCGGGCATGACCAGGTCCTGAAGAATGACCGTGGGCCTGGTGTGCGTGGCGACGTTCATCGCTTCGCGCGCATCCGCACAGTAATGAAAATCAATGTCGGTTTCGGTCGCCAGGGCACGGCGGATGGCTTCGCAAACCATCGCCTGGTCGTCCACCAGCAAGACCATGACATGGTACTCCGGCTGGATTTGTGGACGGTTGGTCCCACCCGGAGCGGGATTCAGCGTCCGATTGGAGCGTTCTTCAGCCATCATGGGGAAAAGCAGAAAGTATTCACCCCGTGGAATATCAGAGGACACGCCGCTGGGCGTCGCCGCGGCTTTATTCCACGGGGGAACAAGCAGTAATCCATTTCAGCCTTCAGTTTTCCAAATTTCAGCTTTTGTTTTCACTATATTCGTGAGGCGCGGGCCGATTTTGTCCAGCGCTAAAATATCGGTCGCCGCATCCAGTTCCATTGCCGCTTTCGGCATGCCGAACACGGCGCTCGTGGCCCGGTCTTGCGCAATGGTATGGTGACCCCGGTCGCGCAATGCCTTGAGTCCGGCCGCGCCGTCGCGGCCCATGCCGGTCAGCAAGACCGCAACGACTTTGCCCTGCCAGTTACGCTCCACGCTTTTGAAGAACACGTCAACTGATGGCTGATACGAGCAATCCGCCGGATGACGCGTGTAGCCGAGACGTGTGGGGCTGGCGAGAACGAGATGGTGGTCCTTGGCCGCAAGGAAAACGGTCGCCACGCGGAGGAGTTCGCCTTCTTCCGCAAGACGCACGGGCAATGGGGTATGGCCGCCCAGCCAACTGGCCAGGCCCGGAGCGAACTGTTCGTCCACGTGCTGGACGACCACCACCGCAGCCGGAAAATCCGCGGGCAACGCGGAGAGCACTTGCGCCAAAGCCACCGGCCCGCCGGCCGAAGCGCCGATGGCCACCAATTGATTGTGCTGGTCGGATCGCCGGAGAATTTCAGTCGTGTCCGATTTCCGTTCGCCCGCCGGCCGAAGCAACCTGCCAATCGTTTCGATCTTGGCGAGCAGCGCTTTGGCGCCATCGAGATTACCAGGCTCGCTGAGCGCCGGCGTGTTAACCGCGTCCAACGCCCCGGCGCCCATCGCTTCAAATACCTTCGCCGCGTTGTCGTTCACATCCGCGGTCACGACGACGATGGCGCACGGAGTGTTGGCCATGATCTGGCGCGTCGCCTCGACGCCATCCAGGCGCGGCATGATCAGGTCCATGAGGATCACATCGGGGCGGTCGTTGGCGCAACGTCTGACGGCCTCCGCGCCGTCGCGTGCGACCCAGGCCACCTGATGGCCGCTGGCGGTTGTGACCACCCGCCGCATGGCTTCAACCGCGATGAACATGTCGTTGACGATGCCAATTCTCATAAAGGGGGAAAAACTGAAATGCTGAAATGCTGAAACGCTGAAACACTGCCCGCCTTCACTACGTTTCGGCGCAGTTGCGCCGTAGCTTGGAGCGGAGGCGGAAAATCCGGTTTCAGCTTTTCAGTTTTCAGCATTTCAGAATTTGTCTTCATGCTTCCGGTTCGCCCTGTGAAATATCCGCTCACGCTTCCACAGCACCCTCCGCTCCCACTATTTCACAGGGCGAGCCGATCAGGTCCTGGACGGCCTGTAGCAATGTTTCATCCTGGAAACTTCCCTTGGTTAAGTAGTAATCCGCACCCGCTTCCAATCCCCGCAGGCGGTTCTCTTCGCGGTCCTTGTAGGAAACAATCATGACGGGGAGTGATTTGAGGTGGGGGTCGCGCTTGATGAGCGTCGTTAGTTCAATGCCGTCCATGCGCGGCATGTCCACGTCCGTGATGACCAGTTGATACCGAAATGCTGAAACGCTGAAATCCGGAAATCCGGAAATGGGTTTCAGCGTTTCAGTTTTCAGCATTTCAGCTTTTCCCTGCATCAGCATGTTCCAGCCGTCCATGCCGTCCACCGCCACGTCGGCGAGGTAGCCGTGGCGGGTGAGCAATTTACGCTCGAGTTCCCGCACCGTCAGCGAATCATCCACCGCGAGAATTCGCTTCCTTGAGGGTTGAGGGTTGAGGGTTGAGGGTTGAGGGAGGTTGGCCAGGGTCCCGGAGGTAATGAGTTTCTCAATCGAGCGCATCATGTCGTCCACGTCCACTATCAACACCGGCGAGCCATCTTCCATCAACGCGGCAGCGCTGATGTCTTTGACCTTGCCCAGACGCGGGTCGAGCGGTTGCACCACCAACTCGCGCTCGCCGAGGAAACGGTCCACGAGCAAACCGTAGCGTGTGTTGCGATCGCCCAACACCACAATCGGCAAATCCGCGGAAAAGCTGAAAGGCTGAAAAGCTGAAATACTGAAATCCGGTTTCAGCTTTTCAGTTTTCAACATTTCAGTGTTTTCCACCCCAAACACTTGATGAGCCGCCAGCAAACCCACGCAAGCGGAAGTGTCAGGTGTCAGGTGCGACGTGTCAGGTCCACCTGACACCTGACCCCCCGCACCTCGCACTGTGAAATACTGCCGGCCTTCGAGAGTCTCGATGTTTTCGCGCGGCAGGTTGAGGGTTTGGGCGATTTGGGCGAGCGGAAAGGCGTAAGGTTCGCCGCCCACTTCGACCAGCAATGCGCGCAACACGGAAAGGGTCAGCGGCAGTTGCAGTTCAACCGAAAAGCTGAAACGCTGAAATGCGGAAACACTGAAATCCGGTTTCAGCTTTTCAGTTTTCAGCGTTTCAGCGTTTTTCCCGAGTCTGACGCGCACGCTGCCGCGTACGCTTCTGACCATGTTTTGCACGATGTCGAGTCCGACACCCCGGCCGGAAAGCTCTGTGACGGTGTCCCGGAGCGTGAATCCGGGGAGGAAAAGAAATTGCAGCAACTCCGCTTCGTTCATCCTCCGTGCGAGCGCCGGCGTGGTTAGTTGTTTTTCAACGATTACGCGGCGCAGCAGCTCGGAGTCCAGGCCCGCACCATCGTCGGACACGACCACCATCAGCATGCCCGCGCTGTGACGCGCTTCGAGCTGGATCGTTGCCTCGGGCGGTTTGCCGCAGCGCTCCCGTTCTTCGGGCGTTTCGCACCCGTGATCAACTGCATTGCGCAACAAGTGGGCGAGTGGCGTCTCCAGCCGGTCCAGGATGTCCCGGTCCACCTGTGTGTTTTCGCCTGTGATTTCCAGCCGGGCTTGTTTTCCCAAGGAACGCGCCAGATCCCGGACCATGCGTGGAAAGCGGCGCGTGCCATCGCCAAAAGGACGCATCCGCGTGCGCAGAACTTCAAGATAAAGCCGGTTCGAGAGATGCAGGGAACGGCGATCGAACAAATCCAGCTCCTGCAACCGGTCGCCGAGAAACTGGCGCGTTTCGGCCGCCTGCCGGAACAGTTCATTCACCCGCGCTCGCGATCCTTCGGAAAGATTCTCGCCGTCGAGCGACTGGCGCAAGCCGTCGAGCGTGCGCTCCAAATCCGATTGCATGCGCTTGAGCCGTTGCATGGATTCGGAAAATGGACGCAACCACCGTGATTCGACAAGCGACTCGCCGGCGAGCCCTAGCAGGCGGTTGAGGTTTTCCGCAGTGAGCCGCAGCACACGCTCCGAGGTGCGAGGGGTCAGGTGCGAGGTGTCAGGTTCACCTTCCGAGGTGCGAGGGGTCAGGTGCGAGGTATCAGGTTCACCTGACACTTGGCACTTAGCACTTGGCACTACGGATCTGGCGAGGGCGCTGATGAAATCTTCAATCTGCGTGGCGCGCTCTTGCTCCCACGCGGCGAGGTTCTTTTCGTTGTTTCTGGAAAGGCCGGCGAGCAAATCCACACCCCGAAGCAGCACGTCAATGTGCGGCTGGCGCAATTGGAGTTTGCCTTGCTGCGCCGCGACGAAGCAGTCTTCCATCGCGTGGGCCACCCGCACGGTGGACGGAAGATTCACGATACGGGCGGCCCCTTTGAGCGAATGTGCAGCGCGCATAAGCGATTCCAGTTGGGGCGCCGACGCTTCCGCAGGGCTGGCCTCAATCTGAATCAGGCCGTTCGTGAGGAGGGCGGTCTGGTTTTCGGCTTCCGCGCGAAACAGTTCCAACATGGATAGGTTGCTAGGATCGTCCTTCATGGGGAAAATGCAGCCAGCAGATCGCCAGGCAAAGCAGAAAGCAGAAAGCAGAAAGTTGAAATGGAAAGGGCTTGCCCCGTGGAATAGCACGCCCAAAGCCGCCGCCCAGGCGCAACGTGGTTATTCCTCGGGGCGAGCCAGGTTTCTGCTTTCTGCTTTCTGCTTTCTGGTTTTTCATCATTTCAGCTTTTGCTTCACGTGAGGTTGCGGTTCAACTCGGAGAACAACGCATCGGCATCCAGAAAGCCAACGGTATGATCGCGCCAAGCAAAGACGCCGCGGCTGTAGGTGTGGATTGATTTTGCGATTGTGGCGGGCGGTTCGCGCACCGTGTCCCCGTGAACGCGATGAACACCGTGCACTTCTTGAACGGGAAAGGCGATGCGGCCGCCGTCCCAGTTGGCGACCAATAAACGGTCCCGAAGTTGAAATTGAGAAAGCTGAAATTGATTTCTGCTTTCTGCTTTCAGGGTTTCAACTTTTCCCCCGCGCTCTGAAAGTCCCAGCAGACGCCCGAGTGAGGCGCAAACCAACAGTTCGCCGCGCACGTTCACCAACCCGAGCACGATGCCGCGCCGGCGGTGCGGCAACGTGTGCAGGGCGCGACACACCGCCACTTCCTGGAAGGCCTGCGTTGGCAGGGCCAGCCATTCGGAGACGAGCCGGAAGATCACGACCGATGTCTTGGTCCCGCTTTGCGGGATGAGTTTTTTTTCCTGAGCGAAATGCACCGTCCACTCGCGGCGATAATCGTCGCTCAAGGGCCGGTCCAAAAGCTGAACTGCGGCCGCTGAATACACCGGGCAGTTCCGACAATGAACGTATCGCAGCAGTTCGCGGCAACTGGCATTGCCGCCAACGCCAATGGTGCTCCAGCAATCATGGACCACCGCGGGCAACTCGCCGCCGCGAGCCACTTGCAATTCAGCAACGACTGG
>CAZNOE010000047.1:7014-8747 GCA_964574525.1 uncultured Bifidobacteriaceae bacterium | reverse complement strand
GGACCACCGCGGGCAACTCGCCGCCGCGAGCCACTTGCAATTCAGCAACGACTGGCTCGTGAGAGGTTGAAGGGGAGCGGTCCACAATTTAATCAGATCGTTTGTTGTCCCGCGATGCGGGATGCGCGTTGCTTGAAGATGCGAGCGCCCGCCGGGTCGCCTGTTTTTTCCAGCAGCAACGACATCTGCAGCAACGTTTCGTAGTGGTTCGGTTCGAGGTAAAGCGCCTTGCGGTAATATTCGACGGCCTGTGGATCGCCGCTGGCGTCGCGCACCAGACCCAGCAGGTAATACGCCTCTGCGGATGGACCTCGCTTGTGCAAATGCGCCTGGCAAACCATCGCCGCCTCTTCGAGATTGCCGGCACCGGCGAGTTGCCGTGCGTCATCGAGGTCCGACGGCATTCCCGGTGTCATCTGGACGGTGCTTTGGCGACGGGGTTGACCTTCACCCCGTGAGATAGAGCGGTCGGAGTCGGGCGTCATACCCACACTCGTTATCTCACGGGGTGAAGTCTTGGGCAATGTTTCTGCAGTGGCGCGGGCACAGGTTAACGACAGGGCGCCAACTCCATCCTGTTTTGCAGCCGTTGGAGCTTCGTCTCGTGAAACGGATTCGAGGTTGGGACTGCGGCTCTCCTCGGCCCGTGGAATAGCGAGGCCGGGAGCGCCGGTGTGGCTGGCGGCATTATTCCACGGGCCGAGCGGCGCCCCAGAGCGCGTAAGCGCGGCCGGGGCCTTGCGACAGGCGAAAGCCTTGGTGAGATGTGCATTGACGAAGCCATTGCTGACATGCTGAAACGCTGAAAGGCTGAAATCCGGTTTCAGCTTTTCAGCGTTCAGCGTTTCAGCATTTTCAGAGGGGGGAGAGGGCCACAAAACTATTGGCAGTTCGGCTGGCCCGACGAAAAGCACGCCCTCTGGTGACAGCAGACGATGAAGCCTTTCCAGCGCGCGAACTTGCGTATCCCGATCAAAATAAATGAGCAGGTTGCGGCAAAAGATGAAATCGTACGGCGTGTGTCCGAGCAGGAACTTGTCACTCAGCACGTTGTCCCGGAGAAATTGCACACACTCGCGCACGCCCCGCGAAATAACCCACCGCTCCGCCGCACCGGTGGCCACGCCCGCTATTTCCCGGGGCACGCGCGGATTCAACACGTGGCCGTCCTGGGTGTGATGGAAGTGGCGGTCACGAAAGGCGAGTTCCTTGCCGCGAAAAGAGTTTTTCCCATAGACGCCTTTTTTCGCGCGGGCCAGCGCGTTGGCCGAAACGTCCACGGCGTTGATCATGAAACGGTCTGGTGGCGCGTTGGCATCCAGCAGGGCCATGGCCAGCGAGTAAGCTTCTTCGCCGGTCGAGCAGGGCACGCTCAATACGCGCAGCCGGGGCAAAGCTGAAATTGGGAAAGCAGAAAGCGGAAATTGATTTCTGCTTTCAGCTTTCAGTTTTTCAGCATTTGCTGCCTGTTGCTCCAGCCATTCGATCGCCAGCGCCACGAAAGCGCTGAATGGGTCGCGGTCGCGAAAGAACCACGTTTCAATCACAACGACCGCTTCGATCAGTTCGTCCAGTTCCGCGCGGGAGGAGTGAAGGAGCCGTGCGTAATCCGCGACGTTATTCAGGCCAATATTTTTCATCCGCAGCCGCACCGTGCGCCCGATGGCCGAGTGCCCGATCGAGGCGGCGTCCAGCCCTATTTCCTTGCGGAGCAGGTTTTCAATCCGGTGCAT
>CAZNOE010000047.1:0-6914 GCA_964574525.1 uncultured Bifidobacteriaceae bacterium | reverse complement strand
TCAGCTTTTCCCATTTCAGCGTTTCAGCTTTTTCCGATGAATGCTTTTCAGTTTTTTTCACGCTACTTGGTGTCCAACTTGAACCGCGCGACGCTGGTCTGAAGACCGCGCGCGGCTTCATTGAGTTGCTCGATGGCCAGGTTGGATTGGCGCAAGGAGTCGGCCGTTTGGCTCGCGGCTTCGCTCAATTGGGTCAGCGTCTCGCTGATTTGGTGCGCGCCCGTGGCTTGCGCGTGCATGCCTTCGTTGACCATCTGAAAGCGGGGAGTCAGGGTCTGTACCTGGTGGATGATCTGGGCCAGTTGAGTGCTGACCCGCCGGATTTCGTCCACGCCACCGCGGAGTTCCACGGAAAACTTGTCCATGCCCATCACGCCGGCGGCGACGGCAGATTGCATTTCCTTTACCATCTTTTCAATGTCGTAGGTCGCCACCGCCGTCTGGTCGGCCAGCCGTCGGATCTCCATGGCGACGACCGCAAAGCCCAACCCATATTCGCCGGCCTTCTCGGCTTCTATGGCCGCGTTGAGCGAGAGCAAATTGGTCTGGTCGGCAACCTTGGTAATCGTAGTGACGACGCTGTTTATGTTCGTGGTCTTTTCGTTCAGCACCGCCAGCTTGGTGATGATCGAACCGGAAGCATCCATGATCTGGCACATCGTGGATTCCATCCGCGCGATGCCGGTCTGGCCGCTGTTCGCCAATCGGGTCGTGTCTTCGGCGACTTGATTGACCTCATTCATGGTTTTGACCAGTTCCTTCGATGTCGTCGAAATCTGCTTGGACGTAGCGCCGATTTCCGCGGTCGTGGCGGCGACCTGGTTGGTGGTGCTTTGCTGTTCCCGGGACGTGGCGGCGATTTCCGTGGCGGTCATGTTCACCTGAATGCCGGAGCGCTGCACCTGGCCGACCAGAACTGAGAGATCGTCGGCCAGACGGTTGAGTCCGTCGCCGAGGATGCCGAATTCGTCTTTGCGTTTGAGCGAGACGCGTTGGGTGAAATCGCCGCCGCGCATCCGTTCGAGGACCGCGACGAGATGGTTCAGCGGCACGGTGACGGAGGAGGATTGTCGCCAGGCAACGAACAGAGCGCCCAGGCAAATCACCGCGATGCTGATTGAACCGATGAGCGAAATCGTGCGAGCGTGGATGGCCTTGTCATCGGTCAGGCGCCGGATCTGGCGTTTGAGATCGGCGAGTAATTGGTCTCGCTTCTCTCGAATAGGCGGATAACCCCTCGTGTGATATGCCAGAGCTCCCGCGGGGTCGGTTTCCAACAACTCCAGCACTTGGGCATAAAACGGAGACCTCGTGCGTACGACGTAATCGTGCAGATTCTTCAGGGCGTCGTCCAACACCGGTTGGTCGGGGAAGGATGCTTGCAGGTCCTTGATAGCTGGCGAAATATCTGCTTCCGCATCGCGATAAAGCTTTTTCTCGACGTCGCTTTTCGAATCATCCAGCAGGCCGCGTACTGCGTCGCTGGCTTGAAACAGGTCGGAGTGAATCCGATAGCTGCCGGCATTCAAATCCTTGCTCAGTTCCGATGCGTCGGCGCGCGTGCGCTCGATCCACCAAGCCAGCCCACCGGCCAGCAGCAAAAGGCCAATGAGAACCGCGAGCGAACTGTTCAGCCGTTGCCAGATGGACAATTTCATGGACATGAGTCAAGCGTGCGAGAACTGAAGTGCTCGCCCCGTGGAATAACCACGTTCCGGCTCGCCGCAGCCTCCGGGCGTGCTATTCCACGGGGCGAGGCATCCAGCGAAGGCTGAACCGGGCGACTGACGCTTGGCACCTGGCACCTTACAGAGTCTCCCGCCTCAAATCGGCTTGGCGGAGTTTTAGACATGAAATGCATTGACGCGTCGTAATCATTACGGTTTGAAGCCCGAAAAACAAGGACGTTTGTTGCCGTGCGGCAAGCTCCTCCACAGGTCGCCCAATGAAATTGTTGACGCACCAGACAAATGCGCCTACACCCGTCGCGTTACCATGAGCCAACCACCGCAACCGGATTATTCCTGGGCGGAGTATTTGGATTACATGGAAGGCGGCGGATCGGACGTCGTCAGCCTGCCAGCCGCCAAGCCCGCGCCGCCTGCCGAGAAAAAAGAGCAACCGCTTTGGGGCGTCCTGCTCGCGGTGGGTGTCACGCTGGCGGCGCTGTGGCTGAGCACGCTGTCGTTCTGGCCATTTACGATGACCGTCCAGGGCCGCGCGGCGCATCCCCTCGAACCGGTGATGCTCGCCATCATCCTCGGAATGGTGGTAAGCAACGGTTGGGCGCTGCCCAAGTTCCTGCAAGCCGGCATCAAATTCTCCGTCAAAAAACTCTTGCCGCTGGGCATCGTGCTGCTCGGCGCGCGACTGGACTTCGCCGTGATGCGGCGCGTCGGACTGGTCGGACTAAGCCTGAGTGTTTTGGAAACCTTGGTAGCTCTCGGCTTGCTGGCCGTGTTGGTTCGGGTGCTGAAACTGCCCGGCAAACTCGGCACGTTGCTGGGTGTCGGTACGGCGATCTGTGGCGGCACAGCCATCGTAGCGACCGCTCCGGTCATCGAGGCGGAGGACAAGGACGTGGTGGTGAGCGTGGCAACTGTCACGTTGCTGGGATTGGTGGCGATGTTCGTGCTGCCCGTGATTGGCCATTTTCTGGAGTTGAACTCGAAGGCGTTTGGCGTCTGGGCGGGACTTTCGATTCACCAGACGCCGCAGGTGATTGCGGCGGGCTTCGCGTACAGCGATGAAGCCGGCGAGACCGCCACGATTGTGAAGCTGGCGCGGGTCTGTCTGCTGGCGCCGGTCGTGTTCGTCATTGGTGTCGTTTATGCGCGGCGTAAACTCCAGGAAACCGGTGTGAGTCCCGCAGCGCGGGATAGGAAAATCAACTACCTGCGCTTGTTCCCGATGTTCGTGCTCGGCTTCCTGGCCATGGCCCTCTTGAAAACGTTCGGGCTGATTCCTGACATAACCTTTCACGGAGGAAAAGGTCTCCTGAACGGGGGCGAACACACCTTCAATCTTGGCGGGCTGGCCGAGCAGATTTCCAAATTCTGCATCGTCATCAGCATGGCGGGCGTCGGGCTGGAAACGAAGTTCGCCTCGATAAAACAGACGGGGCTGAAGCCATTCGCGGCGAGTCTATTTGCGGTGGTCGTCGTGGCGTTGTTGATCCTCTTTCTGATCCGTGCGTTGGGGATTTGAGCGGCGCTTTCTGTTTTGTTACACGAACCGCCGCGAAACGACATCATTCGTTGTGCGGTATCTTGATGGTGCTCCCGCCAATGAATTCCCGTACGACGGCGTCGCCGGGAATGACGTCGAACGCAGCCACCTGCTCCTTGCTGAAACCTTCGATTGATTCCAACAGCGCCTTCACGCGATCGTATCGAACGCGCGCGTCGAGAAATCCCGCATAAGGCTCGAATTCCTCCGGGCGCGGCAACAGGCTTTCCGGCCCGGTGAAGAACGGCTTGAGCGCGGGCAGGTCGAACGGGAAACCGCCATTCACTACGTGGTCCGCCAGACCCATCAATGGAATGATGCTGAACAATTCCCCGGCCCGGACGTAATGCCAGTGCAGGATCGTAAGCAAAGCGCTGTGATTGCGATGCCGCGCGTCGCGCAACATCCGGCGAATGAGGCGCACGTCGGTGAACTTCGTCAGCCGCTCGGTGCTGCCGTCGCCTTCGTAGAGCACATTTTGCGTTTCGATATAGAGACGGAATTGGGTTGACGCATCAATGCCTTCAGTGATGGGCGGATAAAGTCCATGCAGGCAATCGAGCAGGAGGATTTGATCGTGCTCCAGTTTGACGGGTTTGGTAACGGTGCGGCGGCCTTCCTTGAAGCTATAGACGGGTTTCTCGATGGTCTGCCCATCAAGCAGCGCGCAGAGATGGGAGTTGAGCAACTGGATGTCGAGCGCTTCGGGCGTCTCGTAATTGCGGTCGTTGATCCAGTCGGTCGGATGTTCGACGAGCGACCAGAAATAATCGTCCAGATTAAGCATTAGGAAACGCAGGCCGTGCTTTTCGAGACGTTGCGTGAGCTTGACGGTCGTCGTTGTCTTTCCGGAAGAACTGGGGCCGCTGACCCAGATCATGCGCAAGGGGTCGCCAGCACTGAGCCGGGACAAAACTTTTTGCGCGGCTTCGTCGAGTGATTTCTCGTAATTCGCAAGCGACTCATCCACGACGCTTTTGATTCTGCCGCTGCGCACCGCTTCATTAAGGCCAGCGGCAGTGTGAACTCCGCGCTCGCGATTCCACGCGAGCGTTTGCTTCATGCGCTCCTGCGGAAAACCGTTGCCGACGAAATTCTCGCGCGTGATCGCGCCCTCGCGCAACCAGTGGCGGCCCCACCGGTAGCATTCATAGGCATCCGCGGTGTTTTGAAAACCGTAACTGCGCAGTGCGTGCAGCACTTCGTCCTGAATCGTCTCAATGGTCGGCGGAAAGTTGGCGATGAGATGGTGCGGATCGGAATTCAGGCAGATGACGACGGTATCCGCGAGAAAGCCGGCGATTCTGTCGTCCGCGCCGTAAGCCTCAAAAATCCGCTCGTTGACGCCCGGAAGAAGGTCCTGCCGGAAGCCGCCGATGGATTCCGCCGCGCGCAGAATCGCCTGCCAGATCCGGCTTTCGTCAAAACGCACGAGGGCCCGGTTGCGCCTCTGAACTTTGACAATGCGGTTCTGAACGGACATCAGGCGAACTATACAGCAGGGTGGGGGTGTGACAATTCAGTTCCGCCGCACCAACGTTGTAGTAGCACGAGCTTCCAGCTTGTGAACGTAGGCCAGGCTTCCAGCCTGGCTGCGCAGGCAAGATGCCCGCGCGACTTCACAGGCTGGAAGCCTGCGCTACTACTCCGTCACGCCGCGGCGACACGGCTCAACTGCTGTTTCCGCGGATCGGTCGCGGAAATGATAACGCTTACCGCCTTTTGGTTGAAACCCTTAAACCCGCCATGCCGTTGGAGATTCTCAAGATGGCTGCCGATGGCGCCGTCGCGCACAAACTGGTCGCATTGCTCCCGCGAAATAAGTCCGGCGTCTGCGAGCCGTTTAGCGCGTTCGCGACGCACCGGCCAGCGTTCACCTTCGGTGAAAGCTTGCCGCAGAAACTCAAAATCGGAAAACGGCTTCATGGTGTTCACGCCTTGCCGTTGCAACTGATTGCGCAATGAAGCGAAATCAAAACGCGCCTCCAGGTGGTGCATGCCCGCTTCGAGGAAACTTTCCCCGTGCAAGCCCACCCACAGGCCGACGGTGCCGAGCGTGGACGCGGGCGGCAGCTTTTTGACCGAGAAATCAATCTCCGTTTCGTCCGGCGTCAGATCCACGTCCGCAAAGATGACGATGCCCGTCACCGGCTGCTCGGAAATCTGCGCGCCCCAGCCGGCTTCTGCCCCGGCGTAAAAACGCTCGCGCTTCTCAAAGCCGAGCTTGTCGAGGAATCTAATCAAATCCGCGAAATGCTCGCGCGAGCAGCGGAACGTGTGATGGTCGTGGTTACCCCAGCCGAGTCCCAGCGCAACCTGGCGGGATTTCTGGAGACGCCCCGCCCGATTGCGGCTTTCCCAATACGCGCGCTCTTCTTCGAAGAACAAATGACACGCGACATCGCGTCCAACCAGTTTGAGCGCCTTGCTCAGAACCCGGTTCGCAGCGGCAACCCCGTCGGCATCGCTTGGGAAATGCCGCGCGCGTGTCTGAAAAAATTCCTTCGCCTTGACGATGGCTTCGAGTTCGCCGCGCTTGAGCTTTGCTGGAACAAAACCGCGATACGCCCGTCGCTCCACGGCTTCCAATCGCGTGCCGTTTTCCTCGGCCACAAGGACGCGCCGATACCGCGAGCGCGGTTCACCTTCCAACTCGACAGTTCCCCATGGGTTCCGTGCAATGAAGTCGGCGATGAATTCCGGTTTGATGGCAACGACCGATGGGCTTTGTTTGGTTTTACGCAAAAGCACACGCGGCAACATTGCGCGTGGATGTTCGAGAACAATTTCGCCGCGCGGCGTTTCCGTCTTCGGGCTGCGAACAAAGCCGCTCGCGCATAACGCTACTTCCTCGTCGGGCGGCACAACAATGTGATCAACCCACTCGAAGAAATCCGTGCCCGTCTCGTCGCACATCCGGGAGGCTAGTTGTTGCGAATAGTGGTTTGTGTCGAGAAACGCAACGATGCGCTGGCGGATGAGGTTTTCCGCCTCATAAGCCAGCGGCCAGTCAAAGACTTTTGTGTCGGATGCTTTGATGGATTTGTTCATGATGAAATTCTATCGGCAGCGCTGATTTCCTGCAAGACAACGGCTGTCATTTCCGTATAGACAAAGAAGCGTGTGAAAGAAAACAACTTTCCTGACGAATGGATTCCGACGCGGCGAAGCCTACTGACCCGGCTCAAGAACTGGGATGACCAGGAGGGCTGGCAGGAGTTCTTTGACACCTACTGGCGGCTGCTATATGGCGTGGCGCGGCAAGCCGGCCTGAACGACGCAGAGGCGCAAGATGTCGTTCAGACAACCGTGATCGCTGTCGCCGGGAAGATGAAGTTCAAATACGATTCCGCGCGCGGCAGCTTCAAGGGCTGGCTGCTCACACACACCCAATGGCGCATCAGCGACCAGTTTCGCAAACGCCAGCTTGCCGCCGAGCGCCATCCCGACTTGGAGGCCAAGACCGAACTCATGGAGTCAGTGCCGGACGAGGCAGCCGAAGAGCGCCTCGCCCCATGTTGGGACGCCGAGTGGCAAAACAACCTCATGCAAGTCGCCTTGGAACGGGTGAAGCCGCGCGTGTCCGCGAGGACTTTTCAAATCTATCAACTCCACATGACGAAAGACTGGCCGGTGGAAAAAGTGGTGGAGACCTTGGGCGTGAGCAAGGCGCAGGTTCATCTGGT
>CAZNOE010000046.1:0-16965 GCA_964574525.1 uncultured Bifidobacteriaceae bacterium | reverse complement strand
CCCCCCGAAGCCCGATTGCGTAAACACGGCCAAACCGATGCCGACCCCGAAGACACCCTCAACCTCGCCTCTTTCCGAACTGGACAAATGGGTGTCGGCAGAACGGCTTCTTGAGATTCTATGAGATGAACAGAGCCGCTCGAGCCTCCAGTGGATAAGAAAGGAAACCAGGAGGAAAATGTTGCCGCACATTTCGGTGGGGACGGCTCATCTTTTATCGGCCGCACTCCGTCATAGAATGGTTTAACCAACGAGAGTGCCGACCGAATAGGATGAAGTAATTTACGGTCAAGGTGCGCTCTTGTCGGCAGGGCGGCCTCAGTAACTCCACTCGGCTTTCCGGTTGTCCGATTCCGACCGCATCGACGACACTCAGGCACATCAACTTGATTCGCTGCTAGCTTTGGCAAGTCATTTGGCGGTTTTTGCATGTCTGTTCCAAGGCGATTTTGGCAACTTCAATGCCATTGCAGCCCAGCCCATGATGGGGTAGGGATACCGGAGCGGGCTTGAAACTGAGCGGACTTGAGGTCAGACAAGCCAAGCAGCATGTGCGTGGCGCGAATGGTGTTGCTGATTTTGGAATCCAGCCTGGCCTGTCGCGCCGAAGTGGCGCTGCAAATTGGTGCCAGACCGTGGAAGAAAGCGGCATTGGCACCGGCTAATGAACGATTCTGGAACACAAAGCAAACTGCGAAAGCGGTCCCATCCTTGATGGCGACGCATCATAATCTATGACGCGGTAATAAATCCACGACATGCGTTCATGATGTCATTCTCTCGCGCAGAAGGCTCTTGGCTGATACTCGCGTTCCTCTTCCTCTCGAGTGACGCCATTCCAGCGACCCCCGCACTCCCGACGGAAGGATTCATTACCAATTCGATTGGTATGCGTCTGGCGCTGATTTCGCCGGGGCAATTCATGATGGGTGAATCCAGTGTTCCTTTGCCCTGGGAACTTGTCGGTGCAAACACACACCAGCGAAATGGCGATTCGGATGAGCGGCCACAACATCAGGTCGCCATTTCCAGGCCGTTCTATGTCGGGGTATTCGAGGTTTCGAACAACCAGTACGAGAGGTTTGATCCCAGTCACCGGTTCCTGCGCGGCAAGTATGGGTTTTCGATCGAGAGGGACGAGGCCGTCGTTTTTGTAAGTTGGCATGAGGCCAAGGTGTTTTGTGATTGGCTGTCAATGAAAGAGGGTTTGCCTTACCGGTTGCCGACGGAAGCGGAATGGGAGTACGCGTGTCGCGCTGGGACGAGAACAATTTTTCAAACCGGCGATAGCCTGCCGGGTGAATTTCAGAAAAATGTCGCGTTGAGTTGGTACCCCGATCCAGAGCGGGGAAAAGGCCGGGCTGAAGTGATGTCGCTTCATGTTGGGAAGACGCCGCCGAACGCTTGGGGACTTTTCGACATGCATGGCAACGTGGAAGAATGGTGTCGCGACTGGTATGGACCATACGAATCCGGCAGTCAGACCGATCCGGTCGGCCGGGCCGACGGCGACTGCAAGGTGACGCGGGGAGGCAGCCATTCAACGCCACTCTACTATCTGCGTTCGGCCAACCGCATGGGAGCGATTCCGGAGGAGAAGAGCTGGCTGATCGGCTTTCGGGTTGTTCTGGGCGAATTGCCCGCCTCGAAACCGCTGCCGAAATCTCCGCCGCCGTTGCATCAGCAAAACGTGGCGGCCAAAGCGAGAAAGCTCACGAAGCCGGACCCGCAGAAACCGTTTTTCAAAGGCCCGCGCCAATATGTAAAAATCCCCGCCGACTCTGACGGACCGATTTTCTCAAAGCACAATCATGTGCCGAGCATCGTCTCGTGCGCCAACGGCGATTTGCTGGCGATCTGGTACACCTGCGTGTCCGAGACCGGCCGTGAGTTGGCCATTGTAGGAAGCCGTCTCCGCCAGGGCGCGGAAGAATGGGAGCCGGCCTCGCTGTTCTGGGATCAGCCTGACCGGAATGACCACACGTCGGCTCTCTGGCGGGATGAGAAAGGCACGCTCTATCATTTCAACGGATACTCCGTGGCCGGCACCTGGGGACCACTGGCCGTTCTGTTGCGGACGTCCACCGATCATGGCGCCACCTGGTCCAAGGCGCGGCTGATTCTGCCCGAACATCACCGGCGGCAGATGCCGGTCCAATCCATCTTCCGTGCGAAACAAGGTGAGATCATTCTGCCGTGCGATGCCGTGACTGGCGGTGCAGGCGGGACGGCGCTTTACGTCAGTCGCGACAACGGTCAAAGCTGGACTGACGCGCTCGGAACCATCGCTGGAATCCACGCGTGCGTGGCGCAACTGAACGATGGCCGTCTGATGGCCTTTGGCCGTGGGGACAACATCAACGGGAAGATGCCATTGAGCCTTTCCGAAGACATGGGGCGGACGTGGCAATACAGCGCAAGCCCATTCCCGCCGCTCAGCGGCGGACAACGCCCGCTGCTGTTCAGGCTGAAGGAAGGTCCGCTTCTGTTCGTCTCCTTCACCGGAGGCCGGGGGCAGAAGGAACCCATGCCCACAAAGGATGCGAGTGGTAAGCCGCGCGAGGTCACCGGCATGTTTGCTGCGCTTTCTTACGACGACGGCAAGACGTGGCCGAAGATGCGCCTTGTCAGCCATGATGGGCAGGACCGGACCGTGGAAACCATGGATGGCAGTCCGTTCAGGATGGGATTCAGCAGCGCGGAGCCCGGCGGTTACAACGCCATTTGCCAGTCCGACGACAGCGCCATTCAATTGATCACCAGCCGGCAACATTATGCGTTCAATCTGAAATGGCTGGAGACGCCGCCTCCGGCTGACCCTGTCCAATAAATCTGCTCACCAAATTATCCATGAGAAAACTGATTCACATATTGAAGACGGCGGCAGTCGTTGCCGCACTTCTGGCCTGCGCTTCGCCGGTTCACGCCGCCCGGATGCCGACCGAAAAGTCATTTGAGAATTCGCTTAAAATGAAGTTTGTCCGGATTGAGCCAGGCGAATTCACCATGGGCAATGACCAGAACCTCCCGGCGGCTGTGTTGGACGCCAAAGAATTTGGGAGTGATCGCAAGATCTGGCTGCGCGAGCGTGGCGATTACGATGAAGCACCAGTGCATAAAGTCAGGATTACCAAACCGTTTTACATGGCCGTTCACGAGGTGACGAACGAGGAGTTCGAGCGGTTCAACCGGTTACATGCACATCTCCGTGGCAAACTTGGTTTTTCAATTGACCGCGATGAGGCCGTCGTGTTCGTGAGCTGGCAGGAGGCCAAAGAGTTTTGCGACTGGCTTTCTCAAAAAGAGGGATTGCCGTACCGGCTCCCAACCGAAGCCGAGTGGGAGTATGCCTGTCGCGCGGGAACGACGACTGCGTTTTCAACCGGCGACACCTTGCCGCCGGAGTTCATCAAGAATCCGGACAACAGTTGGTATCCCAGTCCCTACCGCAGTCGCGGTCGCGCGGAAGTCGTGCTGCTTCATGTGCAAAAGACGCCGCCAAGTCCGTGGGGGCTGTTCGACATGCACGGAAACGTCGAGGAGTGGTGCCTGGACTGGTACGGTCCGTACGACGCGGGCGCGCAAGTTGACCCGGTTGGACGGGTGGATGGGGATTTCAAAGTGTCCCGCGGCGGTAGCCACAGCACCTTTCCGTTTTACCTTCGCTCGGCCAATCGCATGGGCACGCTGCCGGAAAGCCGGAGCTGGTACATCGGCTTTCGTGTCGTGCTCGGTGAATTGCCCAGGACAAAACCGCTGCCGCTTGTGCCCACCGAACATTACCAGCGGAACGTCAAACAAACCCCGCCGCGCAGCGTGCTGAAAGGTCCCGATCCGAGAAAGCCCTATTTCGTTGGACCGCGTCCGTACGTGAAAATTCCTCCAAACTCCGAAGGCCCGCTTTATTCCAGTCACAATCACGACCCGGACATTGCCGAATGTCCCAACGGCGACCTCTTGGCCATTTGGTACACGTCAGTTTCAGAGCGCGGGCGGGAACTTGCCATGGCTGCCAGCCGCCTGCGCCAGGGGGAATCAGACTGGGAGCCAGCGTCGCCGTTCTGGGATGCGCCCGACCGGAACGATCACGCTCCGGCGTTGTGGTATGACGGAAAGAAGATGCTCTATCATTTCAACAGCCTTTCAGCCGCTGCGACTTGGGGTGCGCCCGCGATCATCCTGCGCACCTCCACTGACAACGGCGTGTCCTGGACCAAGGCGCGTGTGATTGATCCGGAGTACCGGGGCCGCAACCAGGTGGTCCCATCGGAATTCAGAACTCGGGAAGGTTACCTCGTCTTGCCGTGCGACGCCTCGCCCAACAGCAGCGGAGGCAGTGCTCTGCATATCAGCAAAGACAATGGCCTCACTTGGACAGATTCCGGAGGAACCATCGCGGGGATTCACACGGCGGTTAACCAGTTGAAGGACGGCCGGCTGATCGCCTTCGGCCGCGGTGACGCGATGGATGGTCAAATGCCCAAAAGCATCTCCGCCGACATGGGCAGAACGTGGACCTATTCACCCAGCGGCTTTCCGCCGGTGGGTGGCGGTCAGCGTCCTGTGATGCTTCGCTTGAAAGAAGGGCCGTTGCTGCTTGGCTCGCTGGCAAACAAACCTGAAGGCAAAGAGGCGGACGTTCCTGTTTATGTTACTGATGCTGCGGGCGTCAAACGGTCAATCCAAGGTTTTTTCTGCGCTGTGTCCTACGATGAAGGAAATACCTGGCGGCATATCCGCGCCATAACCGATGATCAACCCAGCCACCGTGTGCCCACCACCGACGGTTGGAAAGACGCCCACGACTTTGTGATGAGCCCCAGCCAAAGCGAGCCGAAGGGCTATTTCGCCATCACGCAGGCCCGGAACGGAGTCATCCATTTGATCAGCAGTTGGAATCACTACGCGTTCAATTTGAAATGGCTCGAAACGCCACCACCCGCACTTCCGAAAAACGAAACCAAATGAAAGGGCCCTGACAAATGAAACCACATCCAACCTATGAGACTCATCGTCAACCACTTTTCCTCGTTCGCGCAGCCGCCATCGGCTTGGCCCTTGGCTGCGCCGGGATCCTCTGTACTCTTGCAGAAAGCAAGGCGGCGACACCAACAACCCAGTTACCCCTCATCACCAACTCGCTCGGCATGACCTTCAAGCTTGTACAACCGGGCAGTTTCACGATGGGCATGAATGGCGGCAAAGGCACGGACACCGATCAGTATCCTGCGCACCCGGTTGACATCACGAAGCAGTTCTACCTCCAGACGGAAAAGGTTAGCCAGGCCGTATATGATCAAGCCCATCTCCCTGGTTCGGCTTCCGATGCGAGTTGGCTCGATGCTGACGCCTTCGCAAAATGGATGAGCAAACGCGAGGGCCGCACGTATCGCCTGCCAACGGAGGCGGGGTGGAACTACGCGCTTGATAAAAGACTCCTCGCGGGGCTGGACACCCGTGAGTGGATGAACGACTGGCACTTCCCCTATTTCGAGGATCATCGGATTGATCCGACGGGCCCGGCGACCGGTTTCCTCAAAGTGATTCGCGCGGACCCAACGAACCGCTTCTCGCTGCCGGTGAATGCGAACAACGCGAAATACGGCTTCGCGCCCGTCGGATTCAGGCTGGTGCTGGTGGTTGAGAAGCCGGCGACCAATCCAGGATGGGTTGACCCGCTGCCGTTTCCACTCGCTGCGGTCAAACAAAGCACGGCCCCGGCAGCGCACGGGCCGGATCCCAAGCAGCCGTATTTTGCCGTTCGCGGTGCCCTGACAATTCCCTCGGATGAAGATGAAGCGCATGGGGGGCCGCTGGCCGGTGTGGATCCCTCATGCTATGACCACAACCATTCCCCAGGATTCACGGTCATGCCCAATGGCGACGTGGTCGCCGTCTGGTTTAGCGGTCCGAAGGGGGCCGAATACACCACGCCGGTTCGATTCGTCTGGTCCCGATTGCGGTTCGGCTCCGAGCAATGGGACATGCCGACCATTTTCTACAAAGTAAAGGGTTACAGCGACGAGAGTCCGCTGTTATGGACGGACACGCGCGATAAGCACACGGTGTGGATGATTGGCGGCAGCCGTGACCCGCTCAACGGCAGAGTCGTCTTCAAAATCGGCAAGACCACGGACAATGGTGCAACGTGGGATTTTCGAATTCCCGAAACCATGGAGATGAAAGGAAAACTCGCCGCGCAACCTGTCAACAGCATGTTCCGTGGACCGTCGCCGACTGGCAACGATCTGTACTTCGCCATGGACGGCGGTGGCGCCGACGGACTTCTCTGGAAGAGCAGTGACAACGGCTCGAATTGGGTGGACATGGGTGGCCGGACGACAAGCGGTCGCCACCCGACCATTGTGCCATTGAAAGACGGCCGCTTGCTCAATATCGGCGGGAAGAACACGGACATAGACGGTGTGCAACCCAAGTGTTACTCAAGCGACTGGGGTGCTTCCTGGTCGGCAAAGGAAAAAACTCCTTTCTCACCGCTCGGGAGCAACCAGCGACCGGATTTGATTCGTCTGATGAGTAGCAGGCTTTTCTACGTGGGCGATTCCCAGCAAAAGGGGAAGGAGGGCAAAGGCGTGACGGTCGCACTTTCCTCAGATGAAGGCCAAACCTGGACCATCAAACAACTCCCTGTCACCCGGCCTCACACGAAAGACAAGAAGGCCGGCACGGCCGGATACGTGACCGCAGCTCAAGGGCCGAATGGCGTGATCCACATCCTGACGACGCTGACCAAGCCGAGTCTGCATTACGAACTCAACGAGGCCTGGATTCTCGCGAGTGTCGCCGGCGATGTGCAACTGGAGACGATCGGTGGGAAGGTGGAACAATACAGCGAGAAATATCCCAACGGCAAGCTCCGGGCAAAATGGAGCGCCCGGATCACTCCGCGTGGCCGCTACCTGCTTGAGGGAAAGGAAACGACCTGCTACGCGGACGGCAAGAAGGAGTCCGAGTCCTCGTACGCCAACGGTCGTCCTGTGACGCAAACTTATTGGAGCCCCTCCGGCGTGAAACTGTGGACGTGGGCGTATGACAACAAAAACAACACCGCCCTCTGGACGCAATTCTGGGCGAACGGGAAAAAGAAAGTCGTCTCCACCTGGGTCACGAGTCCGAAGCTGAAGACGAACCAGGGCGAGCGGGCTTTCTTCAGCAAGTTTGCTCACGGCCTAGCCACGCTCTACAACATGGACGGCAGCGTGAAGGCGACGAATACTTTCAACATGGGCTGCATCGGCGAGCTGGGCTCCGGCCTGCGCGGAGGCTGGTATTGAGCGGACCCTCGGCGCGTACGCACTTCGAGGTCGAACGATGAAGCGCGCCAGGATCGTTGAATAACAAATCGCGCCATGAGAATCACTGCGATCAATGACATTGTTGTGCCCATCCGCTCCGAAATGCGGAACGCTTACATCAGTTTCGCCGAGATGACGGCGTCGGCGGTGGCGATCCACACCGACGTGGTCCGCAACGGAAAGCCTGTCGTCGGATACGGTTTCAATTCCAACGGTCGCTACGCGCAAAGCGGGATACTGCGGGATCGCATGATCCCCCGACTCATGAACGCGCGGCCCGAGGCCCTCTTGAACGAAGCTGGCGACAACTTCGATCCCCTGCGCGCCTGGCAGGTGATGATGACCAATGAAAAACCCGGCGGCCACGGGGAACGCTCGGTGGCGGTTGGGACGCTGGACATGGCGCTGTGGGATCTGGTCGCGAAGATTGA
The DNA here is from genome assembly GCA_964574525.1 of uncultured Bifidobacteriaceae bacterium. Taxonomy (GTDB): domain Bacteria; phylum Verrucomicrobiota; class Verrucomicrobiia; order Limisphaerales; family JADLHS01; genus WYBW01. The sequence continues at coordinate 9,218 of CAZNOE010000046.1, read as the reverse complement.
AGACAAACCTCTCCACCAATTGCTGGCCGACCGCTATCGGGGTGCCGAGGCCGATGCGGAAGCGTACGTTTATGCAGCCGGCGGCTACTATTACCCTGGAAAGGAAATCACGGGTCTCGTGGAAGAAATGCGCGGCTATCTCGACCTCGGTTACTCCACGGTCAAAATCAAAATCGGCGGCGCCTCACTGGACGATGATCTCAAACGCATCGAAGCGGTTCTGAACCTGATCGGCCCGGGCAAACAACTGGCCGTGGACGCCAATGGCCGGTTCGGTTTGCGCGCGGCGCTCGACTATGCCGAAGCGCTGAGCGCGTATCCGCTCAAATGGTACGAGGAGCCTTGCGACCCGTTGGACTTTGAAATTCTCAAGGAAGTGGCGGCGGTTTCCACCAACCCCGTCGCTACAGGTGAAAACCTTTTCTCCCTGCCCGACTCGCTGAACCTGATTCGCTACGGCGGCCTCGCTCGGGATCGCGACTTTCTGCAAATGGACCCGGCGCTCAGTTACGGCCTCGTCGAGTATTTGAGGATTCTTGAAATGCTCAAGGAGCAAGACTGGTCTGCGCGGCGTTGCATCCCGCATGGCGGCCACCAGATGGCGCTGCACGTCGCGGCGGGACTCGGCTTGCACGGCAATGAATCCTATCCGGGAGTCTTCCAGCCGTTTGGCGGATTTGCCGATGACACTCCCGTCGAGAACGGCAAGATCCGTTTACCGGATGCACCCGGCATCGGCATCGAACGCAAAAAGAATCTTTACGCCGTCTTCCGCAACTTATGACCGGCGATTCAGCCACCATCTATATCGGTGGGCGGTGGAGCGCGACGCAGAAAACCTTCCCGGTCCGCGACCCAGCCACGCTTGAGGTTCTCGCGGACGTCGCCGATGCCGGAGCATGCGAAGCTGCCGCCGCCGCCGATGCCGCGTTCGCCGCTTTTGATGACTGGTCCCATGCGACCGCGGACACGCGCAGCCATTTGCTTCATCAACTCGCTGCGTCGCTGGAGAACTCCGCGCCGGCTTTCGAAGATTTGCTGATTCGCGAAAGCGGAAAACCCCGTCGTGACGCCGCCGCCGAAGTGGCCAGCAGCGGAGCCTTCCTGCGCTGGAGCGCCGAAGAGTGCCGACGAACGTACGGGCGGACGATCCCCTCGGCCACCCCGGACGTTCGACTGTGGACTCTGCGCCAGCCGATCGGCGTCGCCATCGCGATCACGCCGTGGAACTATCCCCTGAACACGCTTTGCCGCAAGATCGGCCCAGCCCTCGCCGCGGGATGCCCGGTGATCATGAAGCCGGCTGAACAAACTCCCCTCAGCACCGTTCGGCTCTTCCAACTCAGCGAGCAGGCCGGCTTTCCTGCCGGCGTGTTGAACTTGGTCACGACCTCGAAGGCGGCTGAGGTGGTCGCCATCTGGATGAAAGACGCGCGCGTCCGCAAAATTGCTTTCACCGGTTCGACGGAAGTCGGACGGGAACTGTATCGAGCCGCAGCCGATAACTTCAAACGCCTGTCTCTGGAACTGGGCGGCAACGCTCCGGCGCTGGTATTCGCGGATGCGGATGTGGAACAAGCCGCCGCCGCCATCGTCACCTCCCGCTATCGCCACGCAGGACAGACCTGCATTTCGGTTCAACGGGTGTTTGTGGAGCAGAAGATCGCGCCTAGCTTTGCGGACCTGCTCCATCAGCGAATCACTGCCCTGCGCGTCGGCAACGGGCTTGATCCGGCAACCGATCTTGGTCCCTTGATCCATGAGCAGGCTCTCGCGCGGGTTCAGGCCCATCTGCAAGACGCGCTTGCCGGTGGCGCTCGCCTGCGCGCCGGTGGCAGTCGTGTATCTTTGCCCGCTCCGAACCGCGGCTGCTTCTTTGCGCCCACACTGATTGATTCCGCCCGTCCGGAGATGAAAGTCATGCGTGACGAGACTTTCGGCCCGCTGCTCGCCGTCGCGACGTTCTCCAGCGAGCCGGAGGCGATTCGCAGCGCGAACCTCACGGAGTACGGTCTGGTGGCTTACGTCTTTACGAACGACTTGGGCCGTGCGCATCGGCTGATCGAGCAACTGCAATTCGGTTCAGTTGCTGTCAATACCACCGCCATCGTCGCGCCCCAACTTGCCTTCGGCGGCGTGAAATCCAGTGGTCTGGGCAAAGAGAACGGCAGCGAGGGGATCGAAGAGTATCTCGAAACCAAGTCCGCCGCAGTTTGGATCGGCTGAGGACCGCCAGCGCCGGGGCGGGCGACGGCCCGCGATTTCTAATTCGCCCCGACCCTTAAAGCTTATTGAGCGATCATTGCAGAAGCTTCTTCATCGCTTGAACCGTCTCCGCGTGTTTCGGATCCAATGCCAGGTTTACATACTCCTTCGGATCGCGGTCGTGGTCGTAGAGCTGAACGCCTTGCTTGCCGTCGTCCCATTCCACGTATCGCCAGCGTTCCGTGCGCACGGAGCGGCCCATGAATTCCTCGCGCCGGATTTGGGTGAAGGCCGGGCGATCCCATGCGCGTTTCGGATCTTCGAGCAGCGGCACCAGGCTGACACCTTGGAGCCCCTTGGGCACGGGCAATCCCGCGAGCTGAGCCAGCGTGGGATACAAATCCAGGAATTCCACGGGCCGCGGTGACGCGGCATTGGCCTTTTTTCCCGGCGCAACAATGATCATGGGCGTCCTGGCAGACTCTTCAAAATTCGATTGCTTGTGCCACATCCCGCCGTGTTCTCCCAAGTGATAGCCATGGTCACCGATGAAGACGATGACCGTCTTGTCCCAGAGATGATTCCGATCCAATGCGTCCAGGAGCACGCCGAGTTGGGCATCCATGAATGTGATGCAAGCGTAATACGCCGCGATGCCTTCACGCGTTTTCTCCGGCGGCATGTCCGGTTTTTTCGGATCATAGGTCAAGGCCGCCCGGGGAATGGACTTCAGATGGTCCAGCGGTTCGTCAGGCGCGCGCATCTTCTCGGGAGGATACATGTCAAAGTATTTTGCCGGAGCGCTGTAAGGCACATGAGGACGGCGGAAACCGACTCCCATGAAAAACGGTTTATCGGCGGGCCGCGTTTTTTCCATGATCTCCACCGCTTTACGCGCCACGGTGGCGTCCGGTGTTTCCGCGTCCGGGATATTCAACTTCATCCACTGCCAGCTTTCGCGATAGCCTTTCGCCGAACCGGATTGGGCGACTTGGTCGGGCTTCGGCGATTTGCCCCACTCGCGGATGTCCACGTCCCAAGAGGCCGGATCTTCAAAACCGTCACCGGTATGGTACACCTTGCCGACCTTCGCAGCGTAATAACCCGCATTGCGGAAGCACTGCGGCAGGAACACATGGTCCTTCAGATTCGTGCGAGTGGGAGTTTTGAGATCATGCACGCCGGTGGTATCGGGGCGCAAGCCACTCAGGAAAGAAACGCGCGAGGGATTGCACAGCGCCGTCTGCACGTAGGCGCGGTCAAAGCGCACGCCGCGTGCGGCAAGCCGATCTACGTTCGGCGTCTTCACGATGGGGTTGCCGTAACAGCCAAGGCTGTTGTTCAAGTCGTCGGAGACGATGAACAACACATTGAGTCGTTGGGCGGGTTGCTGCGCGGTCGCCGGCCCGAGTGTTGCCATGCAAAACAGGCAAAATGCCCAGGTTTTGAATTTGCCCAAACGAGCGGGGATCACAGGGTGTTTCATTGTGTTCGCTTTCTTTCGAGGTTTTGTTTGGAGTCAGGTCGGTGGAATGTCAATCGAGTATTGCCAGCTTTTGTATTTTTGCCTCGAACTTGTGGTGGGTATGCTTCGCGCATGTCAAACCAGACTCATGAGCGTGTGAAACCGGGCACTGGGCCACCGAGCAACGTGGATCGCCTTCGCGGATTGTTTCCGCCACTTGCGCTGCCGCTCACGGCGGAAGGCGACCTCGACTTCGCCAGCCTGAATCGGCAGGTGGATTACCTGTTGGCCGGGCCGGTGGAGGGTTTATGGGTCAACGGCACCACCGGGGATTTTTTTGCGCTCACGGATGAGGAGGGAGCCGCCGTCGTAAGTGCGGTCGTCAAACAAGTCCAGGGGCGCGTGCCGGTGGTCGCGCAGATTGGCGACACGGTCACGCGCAAGGTGATCTGCAAAGGCCATCTGGCACTCGAAGCCGGGGCCGATTATTTGGCTGTCGTGCTTCCCTATTACCTGGAATACAGCCAGGAGGAACTTAAACAACACTACCGCGAGGTGAGCGCCGCAATGAAACGGCCGCTCATTCTCTATCAGCTTCCGCAAATGTGCAAAGTGTCGCTCACCGTGCCCACCGTCATCGAACTGGCCCGGGGAGGCGTGCTGATCGGAATCAAGGACAGCTCCGGGAATCAGGAGTATTTTCGTCGCTTGATCGAAACCGCGCGGGCCGAATCGGTGACGCTTCGCACCTTCGTGGGCGGCGGCACGCTGATGGACGTCAGCTTGCTGGCTGGCGCAGACGGCTTGATGTGCGCCATCGCCAATCTGTTGCCGGGAATTTGCCATCGGCTCTACTCCTGCTCGCAAGCAGGCGACTGGGAACAAGTGCGACGCCTGCAGAGCCGGATAATTCGTCTGACCGAAGCGATGCGGTTGCCGGACCGCCCCAACTGGGCGGCGACGGTGGCGGTTTACAAGTGGACGCTCCGCGAGTTGGGCGTGATCACGTCCGACGCCGTCTTCGCGCCGCTCAAGCCACTGTCCGAGGTTGAGCAGGCGCGGTTGCGGCAACGCGCGCTTCCGCTTCTACGGGAAATGGTTTCACCCAGATCCCTGACCGAATGAAGCCTCCAGCCGCACTTGTTTTGGAACGCAGCTACTTGGGACTTGTTCTCGGGCTTGTTTCCACGAGTCTCATTTGGGGTGAAGAAGCGCCAAAAGAAGATCTCAACCCGATGGTCAAAGTTATTTCCGCTGGCGAGCAGACGAATCATCTGCGGTATCGCCGAATGCTGGTAGGGCCGGGATTCAACGAGCCCAAGCCGTACCCGGGATACACCGGCTTTGTGGGCTGGCAATCCGTTCTGCGCACGAGATCAGGAGATCTGTTGGTGGCGTTCACGTCCGGATACTGGCACGGGTCGCCCCCGACGCCGATTAAGGGATTGAGGCCGGAGACGGTCGAGAAATTGCGGAAGATCGGAATGCCCGATGTAGAAGCGCCAAAGGGAGGGCGGGCTGAGATCATGCGCTCGGCAGACGGGGGACTAAGTTGGACGGCACCGGAGGCGTTGATAGATACGCCTCTTGACGACCGGGCGCCGGGACTGGTGCAACTCTCGGACGGCACATTGCTGGCCAGTTTTTTCACATGGCCCGGCAAGAAGGTGGGCATCATTCGCTCAACAAATGAGGGGCGGACGTGGGAACAGACGCCGCGCTACATGACGGGCCCGTTCAAGTGGGCCGCGACCGATGGTCCCCCGATCGAGTTGCCGGACAGATCCGTGCTGCTGGTGGCTTACGCGGGGCACGGGGAAGAGGATGGCAAATCCGAGTTGGGGGTGTTCCGTTCGAGTGACCGGGGCGAAACTTGGAAGTGCATCGCCACCCTGAATGCTTCGTTCAACCTGGACGAACCGAGCATCGCTCGCGTGCCCGATGGCCGGCTGGTGATCATCTGCCGGCGTGAGGGCGCGCTGTCCTGGTCCAAGGACAATGGTTACACCTGGACAGCCCCCGTGCCCCTGCCAATGAAGATGTACGATCCGTGGTTGCTGACGCTTCGCGACGGCACGCTATTGTGTGTTCATGGCTCTTACACCAAGGGCAAGGGTGGCGTGCGCGCGATTCTCAGCCCGGATCAGGGCCAGACTTGGACCGCCGCCGGACCGGACTTCGGCTTTTCAATTGATCCGTCCATCTATGGCTATTCGCGGGGCATCCAAATGCCGGACGGCTCGATTTACATGGTTTACCAGTACAACGGGGGGCACACGGTCGAGCAGGTCAAACGCCAGGCCATCTTTGCCACACGGTTCAGGGTGCTTGAAGGGTGCCGAGGAATCGAACTGTTGCCGGCGCCAGGTTTGCCGGCAAAGCAGTGGAAAACCCCCGGGGAAAATTCCAAGTAAAGTGCTTTCTCTCAAACTGGCGATTCAGCAAACACGAATGGCGGGCGCCGGTTTGAGTTGCCAATACGCTTGGAAACAAGTTGAAACAGCAAGGCCGGACCGAACTCTCTTGGTCCATCGGCTGACTCCATTTTCCCGCGGCATCACGATTTTCTCGTGACGAACTCAGGCGTGATGTCGGCGATGGATGGCGTTCCGGCAAGTTGCATCGCGGAAATCAATTCCGCTTGCAGGATTTCCAGCACGCGTGAGACACCGGCCTGCCCCGCGGCGCCCAATCCCCAGAGATAAGGACGCCCGACACAAACGGCCTTGGCTCCCAAGGCCAGCGCCTTGAAAATATGCGTGCCGCGTCGGACGCCACTATCCATCATCACCGGTATCCGGCCCTCAACCGATTCCAGGACTTCGCCCAAACAATCAACCGTGGCGCGCAGGCTTTCTTCCTGGCGACCGCCGTGATTGGAAACAATGATTCCGTCCACACCGTGCTGGAGGCAGCGTTTGCCATCTTCGCGTGTGACAATTCCCTTGAGCATGACTTTCATCTGAGTGTTCGCTTTCAGCCAGTCCACGTAATCCCAGGTAAAAGCGGGGCCGCCGATTTTCTTTCCGTCCTTCCATGGTATTCCTACGAAGTTGCCCAACTCGCGGCGATTGGCCTTACAGGCCGGACAATTATCGTCTGGATGGTTGGTGTAGAGTTTGTATTCCGGGCCGGAGCGATGGCCCAACACGGGGTGATCCACCGTCAACACCATGACGCGACATCCGGCGGATTCGGCGCGTTGCAAGAACGCCCGCATTACGCCCCGATCTTCAATTGGAAACGCCTGAATCCAAACCGGCCCCCGGGCGGCGCCGGTGACTTCCTCGACCGCACAATTGGAAAGCATCGAAAGGATGACCAGGTTCTTCCGCTTGGAAGCGCCTCGGGCGAGGGCGAGTTCAGCGTCGGGATGAATGTTGCCAGCGCGGGCGGTCGGCGCGAGTACGATTGGCGTTTCCAGTTCCTGGTCGAAGATACGAACGGAGGTGTTGATCCGGCTCACATCCACCAAACGGCGCACCCGAATTTCCAACGCGTCAAACCGTTCGGTATTCAAGTGGAATGTCTTTCCACCCTCCGCGTAAGCGTTGATGTACGCCTGTGGCACGGGATGAATCCTTTTCTGGGCGAGCTGTTCCATCTCATAAACATCCGCGATGGACGAGAGATCAAGCCCGCGAGGCGCTTTTGCAGCTCGTTGCCCGTAGTTCGTGGCACATCCGGCCAGCGGGATGCAACCCAACAGTGGCGAGGCGAGCAGGAACTGGAGGAATTTCCGGCGGCTCTCAAACGACGCAGATGCGCCGGACGTTACGACCGGATCAGTGATGGTCCCGGATTGCGAAATGTTTTCATCCGTTTGCATAAATCGGTGCGGGTTCACATCGGATCGGAAGCGAAGTCCCGGCTCGCTATTCGCTCTTGAATGATCTGATGCTTTCCATGATAAGTCGTCAGCCAGTGACGCCACAAGCGGATGTTTGGGTAACTGGATCAACGACGCGACTCCCGCGTCCGACAAAGAAGAAACAATGAACTGCTTGCTTGCGGCCTGCCCATTGGCAATGAGACTCGTTGCACAGGATATTGGCAGGCTTCGATGGTGGAGCATTGTTCACCACCAGTTTGCCTCAGGCATTCCTTCTGGCGATGTTCACTGATCGGCAAAGATCATTTGGCGGGAAGCTGGGTCAATGGCCAGTTTCTTGCCTGGTGGGGGCTTGGGCAAGGACTTGCCCTGCAAAGCCAGGAAGTTGGTTAATTGGGAAATATCCTGTGGGGCAGTGCCGTTGCGCATGGTCCAGACCCGGACTGCCCGGTTGAGTTCCGGCAAGGTCGCCTCGACAGCGGGGCCGGAAGACTGTCGGCCGCACCCCGCCATCAGCAGGGTCATCAAAACCATCGCCAGCAAGAGCGTACGCTGTCGAAGATTGACCGGCTCACAGCCGGGTTGAGGTGACCGAGGCCCGCCAGTTCGGTCTAACGGCTGCGTAAATGAGCTCATGGCTGTTTAAGATGCAAAGCCCGAGTCATTTTCCATAGGGATCGGTGTAAATGTGGTCGCGCGCCCACCAGGCGCGCTCGTCCTTCCGCGCGAACTCATAGCCGGCAGCGCTGTTGCGCAGCGCTTCTGCGCGCCCGTCAAAAAAACCAAAGTTGCATCGCTTCCGGTGCCGACCAAGGGTGCGCGAATCGCCCGAGAAAAACTCGCCATCGCTGGGGACGCGGTAGTAGCCCACGCCGCCGCCGAAGGTCTGCAATCGTGCCGCATCGAAAGCCACGTCCGGTTTCCAGTCATCCGCCTTGGCAAAGATCGTTTCCTGCGTCACGGCCCCCGCGTCCGCGAATATGGTCGCGAGACTCGGTCGGGAAACCTTGCTGTCCTTGCACAGGCTCAACGGGTGATAGCCGTCGCCGGAGGTGTCGCCGAACTCGGCGTGGTTCATCCCGATCCCCAAAGTGTGGTTGGTGCTGATGGAGCCTTTAACGAATTTGCCGGCCAACGCGGTCAGGGAAGGGCAGTCAAACACGTTACCATTTGCGGCGTAACCCTCAGTCCGGAAAGCGTCCTGCCACCAGTACAAATCGGGGTTGTTCATCACCCACGTCCGCGGGTCGTACACCCAGCTGGAGTGGCCCGTTCGCCCGCGGTAGAGGGGAACCTCCACCCCGTGGTTGTCCGATAGATACGCCTGGTTGGCGATGCAGATTTGGCGAATGTTGTTCAGGCAGGAAGTGGCTTTGGCCTTTTCTTTCGCCTTGGATAACGCCGGCAGTAGCAGCGCCGCCAGGATGGCGATGATGGCGATCACCACGAGCAATTCAATCAAGGTGAAAGCGGCGTGTCTGACACCCTTTTCGGCCAAGGCTTTTCGACGCAAAGTCGCGTTCACCATCAGAATTGATTGTTTTCGGTAACTTGCTTCAGGCCACAATATCCTTCACAACAGCTGGTCTTGATGTGCGATGTGCAGCCATCAGTCTATCCGACTTGTGGGAATGGAGAATGGACAAGACCGACGATTACTCGGCTTTTTCCCACAAAGGCGAGGTGAACTGCCGGCCCGTTAGCACCGTCAAGACG
>CAZNOE010000045.1:15330-17205 GCA_964574525.1 uncultured Bifidobacteriaceae bacterium | reverse complement strand
TACGAGCGCAGGAAGCGATAGCAACGCGAGACCGAGCCAGTTCCCGATCAGCAACGGCAAGCCGAGGTAGAAAAGCACGAAGCCGAAATATCCCGGATGGCGCAGGTGGCTATACGGTCCATCTTGAACCACAGTGTGTCCTTCCTGCTTGACCACACCAATCGTGAAAAAGCGTCCGAGCGTTTTGCGCGACACGTAACGGAGCGCCAGGCCAGCCGCACACAGCAGCCCGCCAATCGCGTTGACCGCGCCGCCTCCGCGCACGCCTGCCATTGGCCACATCGTCATGCCCGTGAGTCCGATGCCGATTGCGGGCACCCACAACGCCGCCAGTTCAAGCCGCCGGCTCACAGGATCGGATTGGCCAATGGTGGAGGTGGGCTTGATCAAAACGAATTCTTCCAGCACGTAGCCCGCCATTGCGCCCACGAAAAGAAGGGAGAGAACCAAGTTCGAATTCATCGTTCGTGGGATTTTACTTCGCGCCGAAGCAATAGACGCTGCCGTCGTCGCTGCCAACCACGATTTTCCCGCCGGCCACCGCGGGCGAGCTTTCAATCGGCCGACCGATTTCATACGACCAGAGTTCCTTCCCGTTGTTCAGAGCCACCACGTAGAGCCGTCCGTCGTCGGAGCCGACGACGACTTTGTCGCCGCACACGGCGGGGGAGCTGTCCACCTTGCCGCGCGTGGGAAAGCTCCACACACTCTTGCCGTCGGCGCGGTTCACGCAATGCAACACCTTGTCGCGCCCGCCAAACAACACGCGGTCAGCCGTCACCGCCGGCGAAGAAAAATACGGAAATTCGCGGTCGCGGAAGTTCCAGACATTCGTTCCCAATTTCAGATCAACGCAGAGGAACTGGTTTTCGTAATGCCCGAAGTAAGCCCGCCCGTCCGCCAGCGCCGCGGAAGCCGCGATGGGTGCGCCGATCTCATTGCTGCTCGATTGCGAGCCGTCGGCCAAGGCGATGACGTGCAACTGCCCGTCGCACCCGCCGAAAATGGTCTGGCCCTCCGCGATGGCTGGCGATCCATTGATGTAATTCCCAGTTTCGTAAACCCAGTTGCTCGCGCCCGTGGCGGCGTTCACGCAGTGCAACTTGTAATCGTAGCTCCCGACGACAACCCACGTCGCGTCGGCTTTGGGAGATTTGCACCAATTCGGCGCGCCGAGGATTTTCTCACCGGTCGCGTATTTCCAGACTTGCGTGCCCGCGTTTGCGGCGAGGCAGTAGAGGTTCGCGTCCGCCGACCCAACATAGACTTTGCCTTCCAGCAGCAACGGCGACGACTCGACCGGCCCGCCCGTCTTGAAAGCCCAGAGTTTTTTACCCGACGCGAGATCCAGCGCGTAAACGTTGCCGTCGTCCGACCCGATGAAAACTTGCCCACCCACAATGGCGGCTGACGATTTCACGGGTCCGCCGGTTTTGAACGACCAGAGCGGACCGAGCTTGGCGGGTAGAGTGTCGGACGCCACGCCCGTGAGCGACGGCCCGCCGCGGTACATGGGCCAGTCCGCGGCGGTGCTGACGAGGGTCAGAGCCAACAACAAGCCTGTGCAACGAGCGAGAATCATTTCGGGGCAACAGTGCAATTCACCGGCGACACTAACACCATCTTCCCGGCATTGGCAAACTTGCAATGGCATGGCCAGGTGGTGGTGGCCAAGAAAGCGCGCGTTGGCCCGACTCTGCGGAGGCTCGGGAAAACAGATTTCGGTTGATGCAAAGTTTTCATCAAAGGCATGGAATTCGTAACCGAATGTTAACGGCGGGATGCTCCGTTCCTCGTCAAAAACCCTTCCGGGCGGATCCCGGCAGTTGCAGCGGCGCAGCAATGTGGCTTCAGGAGGCTGGGTGGACGTCGGGG
>CAZNOE010000045.1:12990-15230 GCA_964574525.1 uncultured Bifidobacteriaceae bacterium | reverse complement strand
ATTCGTTCGCGACTGCGGAGCTGGATTAAGCAGCAAGCGCCACGACGAATGTGGACCCGTTCGATCTAACTCAAAATGTCCGCACCCTCTCGTTTGGAGAAACAGCATTCGAACAGAAGTTTTAGCTTTTTCTGTTTGACCGTTCCGGCGTTTTCCTGATAACTCACGTCGCGCTGCCGCCAAAAAACTATTTGGGTTTCCTTCGGTGTTGGTTACCGTGGCAGTGGAAGACAAACCAAATGCTGAATTCGAAGTCATTCGTCGCGGTTGATTTTGGCGCGGGCAGTTTGAAGCTCGCCGAGTTCGAGGTGACTGAAGCCGGCGGCTTGTCGCTGAAGCAGTTTGTCATCAAACCGCTGGGCCTCGAAGGCTCGCAGGAAACCAAGCGCGAAGCCGTTATCCTCAAGGCGCTTCAGGAAGTGCTCGCCGAAAAAGGCATCAAGGCCAGAGACGTCAACGTCTGCGCTCCCGGCTTCCACGTTTTCTCCAAATTCGTCAAGCTGCCGCCCGTGGACGCGAACAAGGTCACGCAAATCATCCAATACGAAGCGCAGCAAAACGTCCCGTTCCCCCTGGCCGAAGTCGTGTGGGACTATCAAATTCTCGGCTCAACTTCCGGCGGCGAACTGGAGGTGTTGTTGGTGGCGATCAAGTCGGACATCGTCGAAGGATTGTTCCGGGTGACGGAGAGCGCCGGACTGCGGTTGCAGTTGTGCGATGTCTCACCCGCGGCGTTGTGCAATGCGTTTCGTTACAACTACGGCGATCTGGAGGATTGCACGATGCTGTTGGATATCGGCGCCAAAACCAGCAACCTGTTGTTCTTCGAGAAGGGGAAGGTTTTCTCGCGCAGCATCAACCTCGGCGCCAATTCCATCACGCAGGATTTTGCCAACGAATCGAAGCTCAAGTTCGACGTGGCGGACAAGATCAAGATTGATGAAGGCTTCGTCAGCCTCGGCGGCGCGTACGAAGAACCCGAGAATCCGCATCAAGCGGCGATTTCCAAGATCGCGCGGCAGTTCATGACGCGCCTGCACATCCAGGTCAACCAGACCATGCAGTTTTATCGCGGACAGCAGGGCGGGGGCGCGCCGCAGCGATTGTTCCTGTCCGGCGGTGCGTCCATCATGCCGTACACGGCGCAGTTTTTTGCCGAGAAACTCAACGTGCCCGTCGAGTACCTCAATCCGTTTCGCAGTGTGCAGATTGATCCGGCGGTGAACCTCGAGGAACTCGCGCGGGTGGCGCATTCGCTCGGCGAAGTGGTGGGGTTGGGCCTGCGCAACCTCGCGCATTGCCCGGTGGAGTTGAACCTCATGCCGGACAGCACGCTGCGCTGGCAGAGTTTCAACCAGAAAAAGCCGTACTTTATCGCGACGGTGTTCAGCCTGGTGATCATGGCTTTCGCGGTGGGGTACCTCTTCGAAAGGCTGGCGGGGGTGAAGAGAGATCAACAGGTAAAACTGGACGAACAAATCAAGCCGCTCCAACAGAACGAAGTTCAATTTAAGAAGGTTTACGGCGAGTTGAAGAAAATTCAGCAGGACCTCGATCAGGTCACCACGTGGATGGAAGACCGCTACTATTGGGCGGAGATTCTCAAAGAGCTTCGCATGGTCTTGATCCGCGCCGAAGACGTCGCGAAAAAGAAACTGGGCACCGACACGGGCATCTGGATTGAAAAGTTGGAAAGCATGACGCCGACGACTTCGTCGGGGATCGATCCGAGCGCCCCTCCGCAGCCGGGTCCGACGATGTACGAACGCGGTCCGGAGACTCCCGAACAGAAGATGTTTCGGCAGCGCTACGGACTTCCCGAAGGTGGCCGCTACGCACCCGAGCGCGGTGCTCCGCCACCGCCGCCGCCGGCCCCAGGTGTGCCGCCGCTGGAGGGCACCGCCGCCAGTGCCGGTCCCGAGAACACGAACGAGATCGCGAAAGTCACGCTCCTTTGCCGGGCGGTGAGTCTGGCGCACGTGGATCCCAACGCGGATCCCTCCATCGCCTATGCGGTGCAAAACGAGTTGCGGGGGAGCACCAATCTTTTCGATCCGAAAGAGACAAAACTCGGCGAGCAGATAAACCCGGACCAGAATCAGGACACCAACACGTTCACCTTCAACGTGACGCTCGCGTTAAGACGACCGCTCAAGTTATGAAAGCCAAAGTAGAAAGCAGAAGGCAGAAAGCATCCCGCAACGCGGGACGAAGTTCCGATTTCAGTTTTCTCAATTTCA
>CAZNOE010000045.1:5646-12890 GCA_964574525.1 uncultured Bifidobacteriaceae bacterium | reverse complement strand
GGCGCTGTCGTGGCGCTGGGCCTGATTGGCTTCGCGGGCTTCTACAACTTCTCGGGCTGGAAGCACAACTCCGACGAGTCCGAGAAGCTGAAGGCTTCCTACGAAGAACTCAAGCGCTTGAACAGTTTGAATCCTCATCCGGGTTTGGGCAAAGTGGACAACATCAAGCTGGCGCGCGAGCAGCAAAAGGAGATTCGCGATTTCCTGGCCAAGGCCCGGCGCCGCTTCGAGCGCATCCCGGCGATTCCCGATTCGCCGAAAGTCACGAACGAGGAATACTCGTCGGCGCTCCGATCAACGATTGACCAGCTCCTGCGCGATGCCGCCAACAACGGGGTCACCATGCCCAGCGCTGGCGTCTCCGGAGACAAGAAATTCACCTTTTCGTTTTCGGTGCAGAGTCAGCGCGTCCAATTCGCCCACGGCAGCCTTGAACCGTTGGCCGTGCAATTGGGCGAAGTCAAAGTCATTGCGGACATACTCAACAAGGCCAAGATCAATTCGCTCGACCAGCTTCGGCGCGAGCGTGTGTCGGCCGACGACCAATCCGGGCCGCAGACTGATTACCTGGACGTGCATTCGCAGACCAATGAACTCGCCGTGCTGTCGCCCTATGAAGTCACGTTTCGTTGTTTCAGCCCCGAACTGGCCACCGTGCTGTCCGGCTTCGCCAATTCGCCTCACGGCATTGTCGTGAAAAGCATCAACGTCGAACCCGCGGCCATCACGGTCTCGTTGGATCAACCGCCGCAGGTGGCCTACGTGCCGATTCCTGGACCGATGTTGCCGCCGCCGCCGAACTACAGATCCGAAGGAGACGCGTTTCGGCAGCGCTACGGTGTTCCGGGGGGCAAAGATTCTAGATACGCGGCGCCGCCACCTTCTCCGGTCTATGCACCGCAGCCGGTCGCCGCTCCTTCCAAGACCGGACTCAAGACCGTGCTCGACGAGAAGCAACTGAAAGTCGTCATGTTGATTCAGATTGTGAAACCGCTGGTCAAAAAGTGAAAGCCAAAGTAGAAAGCAGAAAGCAGAAAGCAGAAAGCAGAAGTTCCGATTTCAGCTTTCTCAATTTCAGCTTTCAGCTTTTCCCCTGAGCATGGATTTCCTCAAAAAACATTATGAGAAGGTTTTGCTGGGCGTGGTGCTTCTGGGTCTGGTGGTGAGCGCCGCGTTCCTGCCGTTAATGATTTCGGGCGAGCGCAAGTCGCTGGATGAAATGTCCCAGAAGATTACCAAGCCGGTGAAACCTTTGCCTCCAGTGGATCTCACCAAGCAAGAAGCGTTGTTGCGGCGGATGCAGAGCCCCTTGAGCCTCGATTTCAAGGAGACGAACAAATTATTCAACTCGTTGCCGTGGCAGAGAACGCCACCACCCGAGGGCCGCCTGATCAAAGTCCAGAAAGGCAATGTCGGCGTCGAAGCCGTGGTCGTGACCAGGACATCACCCCTTTACCTGATCATCACGCTGGATGGTGTCTCCACGAACGTTTCGGGCGTGCGTTACGCCATCGGCGTGGAAAGGGAGGCGGCGGTCAAGCCGGAGCAGCGCAAGAAAAAGCCCTACTATGCCACGCCCGGCAACAAGAACGACACGTTCGTCATCCGCGAGGTCAAGGGACCGCCTGACGATCCGGCCGAAGTCGTGATCGAGTTGAACGACAGCGCCGAGCAGGTCGTGCTGAAAAAGGGCTCTCCGTTCAAGCAGGTGGACGGTTACACTGCGGATCTCAAATACGACCCGGAGAGAAAAACCTGGATCGGTGTACGGGCCGGCGTGCCGCCCAAACCGCCGATAATCGTGGCGGGCGAGGATTACAATATCGTTGCCATCACCAAGAACGAGGTTGTATTGTCCGCGAAACTGAACAACAAGAAAACGTCCATCCCGTACAATCCCGGTTCTTGAGAGTGGCAGTTGTATCAACCAGAAGCGATACCCATGACAAAAGCAGCATTTGTTTCCATCGGTTTGGTTTTCCTTTTCGCGACAGCGACCATTTGCCGGTCCCAACCTGCGCCCGAAGAGGATGCCATCAGAGAGGCCATCCGCCGGCAGGCGGACGTAATCACTTTGCGGCAAAAACTGGCTCTGGCCGCAGACGCCGAGTCGCGCAAAGAGCTGATCGCCGCCGCCAAGCTTTACGAAAACTCCTACGAATTGGTCCAGGGTATCGGCAGCGGTTACGGTATCGAAGATGAGGCAGCACAGACGGTCGCTGGCCTTGCACGGGTGCGGCTGGAACTGGCGCGGATGGCCCAAAAGCACGGCGAGCTGAAGGAAGCGGACGCTCAGGTCAGCCGCGTGTTGAAAGTGGATCCGAAAAATACCGACGCGCAGGAATTCAAAAAGGCCAACGACAAAATCCTGGCCGAGAGGGCCCCCTATATTCCCAGCGATGCAGCGCGGGACAAGGTCGCGGCGGCCCAAAAAGAAAAAGCCGAAGCGATGTCCAAGGTTACCGATGGCCGCGTTCTTTTTGAAGCCGGCAAGCTTGACGATGCGGAGGCCAAGTTCAAAGAGGCTATGACCATGAATCCGGAAAACCGCGCGGCCTTTTACTATCTGAATCTGGTCAAGGAGGCCCGCTACGGTGAGGCGGCGCGCCGGCGCGGACAGGACTCCAGGTCTGAGATCGTCGAGGTCGAGCAGGCGTGGGCGAAACCCATCAAACGCGAGACGCTGCCTGTGCCCAACCCGTATGCCACCACCAACCTCATCTTCACCAGCAAAGGCCGCCAGACCATCGTCAGCAAACTCGACCGCATCCGAATGGACACGGTGCTGTACCAGAAGTTGGGATTGAGCGAAGTTGTGCGCAGCCTCAGCGAGGAAGCCAGGAAACGCGACCCGGAAAAGAAAGGCGTCAACTTCATGATTGATCCCAACGCGGCAGCCGCCTCGGGCGCTCCGCAGGGTCAGTTTGTGGACCCGACGACGGGATTGCCCACGACGGCGGCGCCGCCGGCCGAGGCGGTGGACATCAATACGGTTTCCATCAACATTGATCCGCCGTTGAGCGATCTCCGCCTGGCCGACGTGATGGAGGCAATTGTCAGAGTGGCCGACAAGCCGATCAAGTATTCGCTGGAGGATTACGCGGTGGTGTTTTCATTGCGAGGACCGGAAACGGTCCCCCTTTCCATCCGGATCTTCAAGGTTGACCCGAACACCTTTGAGCAAGGCTTGCAGGCTGTCACCGCGTTCGCCGTCGGGTCAATACAGACCAGCGGCGGCCAAGGCGGTGGTGGTGGTGGTGGTGGTGGCGGCGGTGGTGGTGGTCAAGGTGGCCAGGGGAGCAGCGTCACAACCATCCCGCGCGTTGACGTGGGAGGCGGAGGTGTGGGCGGTGGGGGCGGCCAGGCCGGCGGCGGCGGCCAGGGCGGCCAGGGCGGCGGCGGGTTGAACTTCATCACGCGGACCAACTCCATGCAGACAGTCAGCGTCGCTGCGGCGACTTTCTTTACCACTCTGGGGGTGGATCTGGCCAGTCCGGCGGCCGTCGCTGCCGGCAAAAGCGTTTTTTGGAACGACCGCAGCGGCATTCTGCTGGTTCGGGCAACGTCGCAGGACCTGGACATGATTGAGGCTGCGATCGAAGTGCTCAATCGTGTGCCGCAGCAGGTGAACATCAAAACGAAGTTCGCCGAAATTACGCAGGACGACTCGAAGGCATTGGGTTTCGACTGGTACTTGGGCAATTTCCTCATGGGCAATGGAAAGGTCGTAGGCGCAGGAGGGTCCCAACCCACGCTGAACGGCGCCCCCTCCACGGCTAATCCATTGGGATTCTTCCCAGGCACCTCGCCGGGGACCGCGATTGCGCCAGGGACATCCGATCAATTGATCACGAGCGGCATACGCAACGTCGTCGGGTCTCAACAAGGCAGTGTTCCATCGCTTGCAACGTTTACGGGGATTCTGACCGACCCGCAATTTCGCGTGGTGGTACGCGCGATGGAGCAGCGTCAGGGCGCCGACCTGTTGTCATCTCCGGAAGTCACCACCGTTAGCGGGCGGCAGGCGCAGGTGCAGGTGGTGGACCTGCAGACCATTGTGACCGGAGTGCAACAGGGCCAGGGCCAACAAGGCCAGGCGGTCGCGGCCGGAGGCGGCACGACGGTGCAAGCCGCAGCGCCGGTGTTTCAGACCCCGCAGACGGCGGTGCAACCTTTCGGACCGGTGCTGGATGTCGTTCCCTACATCTCTTCGGACGGTTATACGATTCAAATGACCCTCATCCCCACCTTGAGCGAGTTTGTTGGGTACGATGATCCCGGACCATTCGTGCCGGTGGCGATAACGGGAACTGGCGTATCGGCTGCTTCGGTCTTGCCGCTGCCCCATTTCCGGGTGCGCCAGGTGACGACGACTGCCGTGGTGTGGGACGGCCAGACTATCGTGCTGGGCGGGTTGATCAGCGACTACGTCACACGGATAAAAGATAAAGTGCCGATTCTGGGGGACCTTCCGTTTCTGGGGAAACTGTTCCGCAGCGAATCTTCGGAAACGAAGAAGAAGAACCTGGTGATCTTCGTCACACCAACCATCATTGATCCGGCGGGCAACCGGTTGCACACGGAAGACGAAATGCCGTTTAACCAAAACACCATTCCGCCTCAACGCCCGGTGGCCGGTCAATAACGCGGCGGCAATTGAAGGAACCACAAATGGAGTTTTCGCTTCATGGAGTGCGGGCAATTCTGGTGAAAAAACAGAAAGCAGAAAGCAGAAAGCATCCCGCAACGCGGGACGGACTCCTCATTTCCACTTCCCAGATTTCAGCTTTCAGACTTTAAAGAAATTCATGGCGCGCTTGCTCATCGTTGACGGTCACGCATACGCCTACCGCGCGTTTCACGCGATACGCGAGTTGCGCTCGCCCACCGGCCAGCCGACGAACGCCATTTACGGTTTCATCAAGATGCTGGCAAAAATGCGCGCCACGCTTTCGCCGACCCACTTGATCGTGGTGTGGGATGGCGGGCTAAGTGCGGAACGCATGGTTGCCTTGCCCGAATACAAGGCGCACCGGCCCGAGATGCCGGCGGACCTCGGACCGCAAATTGATGAAATCACGCGCTATCTCGAAGCGGCCAACATCGCTTCGTTTTGCCGGGAAGGCGTCGAGGCGGACGACTACATCGCGTGCCTGGCGTCCCGCGCTGCGGGATCGGACGCGGACATGGAAGTGGTCATCGCCAGTTCGGACAAGGACTTCATGCAACTGGTCTTGCCGGGAATCGGGCTGCTGAATCCGAATGACAAGACCCAGGCGGTGTGGACGGCGGAACAGGTGCGCGCCAAGACCGGAGTCGAGCCTTCGCAAATTGTGGACTGGCTGAGTCTGATTGGCGACAGCGTGGACAACATCCCCGGCGTGCCGGGTGTTGGTCCAAAGACCGCGGCGGATTTACTCCAACAATTCGGTTCCATCGCGGCGCTCTATGACCGTTTGAATGAAGTGACGTCCGAACGATTGCGCGCCGCGTTGACCGCGGCGGCCAAAGCCGTACGGCGCAATCAAGAATTGGTGCGTTTGCGCGAAGATTTGCATTGCGAATTCTCGCCGGAGGAAATGGCCGACCGGCCCCCTGACGCCGACCGCCTGGCTCCCTTGTTCCGGCAGTGGAGCTTTCGAACTCTGCTGGCCGAACTGGAAGCGGCGGCTGGGTCGCCGCAAGCAGTGTTGCTTTAGAAAAATGACGGAAGTGATGAGCAAGCTTTCAACAATTGCCCGAAAGGCAAAGCAGAAAGCAGAAAGTAGAAAGCAGAAATTGATTTCAGCTTTCAGCTTTCAGCTTTCAGCTTTTGATTTGGGCGGCGGTCGCGCGACATCGGGTGTCGCCCGCGATCTTGCGCTCGAAAAAACGCAGTCGCGCGGAAGAAAGCGTGGACAAAGATTTGTGCGCGTGTTAAAAGATTGCGAGAATTTTATGGTATTGTCCCAGTCCGCCCGCCTGCGTGGCCCCAGCCTCAGCGCTCGCCCCGTGAAATACCCAGCCCCGGTGCTTTGGGTCAAAGCGCTGGTGTTATTTCACGGGGCGAGCATCCCCAGCATCCAGCAAACGAGGATGGAGAATGGAGGATCGAAGATGGCCAAAAGCCTCTCTGCCATCCTCCATCTTCTATTCTCCATCCTCACGGTCATGCTCGCCAGCATGGCTCCCTGCGCCTTCGGCCAATCCGGTTTTGTTCGGCAGGGTGCTGAATACGGCATCACAGGGACGCTACCGGGCGACCAGGTGTTCCCGGCCCTGAGCCTCAAAACCAGCGGCGGCTACCTCGTCTGGCAGGACAACCGCACGGATGGCGAAGGACTGGGTGTGAGTGCGTTGCGGCTGGACAGCAGTTTTTCCGCGCCGCTGAGTTCCTTTCGCGTCAACCAGCAGGGCGCACTCGACCAGAACAAGCCGGCTGTGTCGCTGTTGAATGACGGAGGTGCCGTCTTTGTTTGGCAGGGCGGACGCCAGGGCTTCCAGCGCATCTACGCCCGGTTTCTCTCCTCGTCCAACACGTGGGCGACCAGCGATGTTCTGGTCAACGCATTCACCAACAACAGCCAGTTGAATCCGGTCGTCGAGACGTTGGCGGATGGGAATGTGGTAGTGGTCTGGGGCAGCTTCGATCAGGAAAGTGCGGGGAGCCTGCAAGGCGTTTACGCGCAGCGGTTGTCGGCGGAGGGACAGAAGCTCGGCGGTGAATTTCGGATCAACCAGTTTACGCCCTTCAACCAACGCTCGGCGGCAATCGCGCCGCTCAGTGATGGGCGGTTCGTCGTGGTGTGGGTTTCGGAACAACAACGCTTCGAGAATAGCGTGGACATCTATGCACGGCTGTACAATGCGAGCGGCATGGCGGGGGGTGATGAATTTCTGGTGAACACGGGCACGAACGTTTGCGCTGCTCCCAGTGTGGCCGCATCATCCGACGGCGGGTTCATCGTGGGGTGGATGCAGAAAGATGTCGTAGTGCGCACCGATAGCTGGGATATCTTTGCGCGTCCGTTTTCGGGTGCTGGATTTGGCGGGGTTGTGCGACGCGTGAATGCCCAGACGTATGGCGACCAACATTCTCCCCAGATCAGCGCCATCGGTTCGGATTATCTGGCGGTGTGGACGAGCCTGGCGCAGGACGGTTCGCGTGAAGGTGCCTACGGCCAGTTCCTTCACGGCGACGGGTCGCTTGCGGGTGGTGAATTTCGGGTAAACACGACGACCGTCAGCCAGCAGATCCATCCGGC
>CAZNOE010000045.1:0-5546 GCA_964574525.1 uncultured Bifidobacteriaceae bacterium | reverse complement strand
TGATCTACCAGGTGCAGGTCTCAACGAATTTGAGTTCGTGGTCGAACTTCGGTGGGCTGCGGTTTGCCGCCGGTTACGAGGATTCCGTTTACGTGGGCGGGAGTCCAAAGGCCTACTACCGGATCGAGCGGTTGCGATAACTGAATTTGTATGCTGCGATTTGCGAAAAGAATTTGCTGGCTGGCGGTGCTTGGATTGGGCGTCCAGTGCGCTTCGGCTTTCGTGCCCATTGGCCCGGTTAACGAACCATATCAAGCTCCGGTGATCGGGTACAATCCAAATCCAAATATTGACCAGTTGGCAATCGGTCCAAAAAACATTGGCGAAGAATATCGT
Source organism: uncultured Bifidobacteriaceae bacterium (assembly GCA_964574525.1). Taxonomy (GTDB): domain Bacteria; phylum Verrucomicrobiota; class Verrucomicrobiia; order Limisphaerales; family JADLHS01; genus WYBW01. The sequence goes on along the minus strand of CAZNOE010000045.1, from coordinate 5,210 downwards.
CGCAACACACCGGTGCTTTATTATTCGTTTGATGCGAACTTCGAAGGCTTCTTCGGCTCAAACGGCATCGCTGCCGTGGAGGAAGCGGTCGCCATTCTCAACGCTTTGACGAATGTCTCATCGTACAGTGCACAGCTTTCCGAGTTTCCGCTGGAAGCTCATAGCTTCAACTATCAAGCCTTGGCCTTGGTGCTCACGGATGTAAAATCCACGGCGTTGCACTTTCTGGTTGAGCAACTGGGGCTTGCGGAACCTGACCGCTACACGTGGACACTGCACAATCGGGACGTGGGACCGGGGGGGTGCCCTGGTGATGTAACCTACTTTGTCATCAAGCGGAATCTTGATCCGGTCATCAGTCCACTCGATCAATTTCAATACTCGAGTTACGTGAATGGAACTCTTTACACCTACGGAATAGTGGAGTACTGCACCGCCACCGCTTCGCCGCTTCCACCTTTGCTGGCCGACGCGGCGGAAATCCAGGTGGATCCACTGGCGACGGCGTTTACGGCGGTGGCAGCCGGCGGACAAGGCGTTGGTGGGAGTGCTCAAGCGGCGTCTGGACAGTTCCTGGGTTTGTTTTACCAAGGTCTCACGCGGGATGATGTTGGTGGTCTTCGATACCTTCTTCAGACCAATAACATGAATGTGGAGGCGGCCGGACTTGACACGGTCACATTCATCACGAACAACACAACCTTCCAACTTCTCTCCACCTCCAACCTGACTTTGTTCGCGTCCCAGGCCCTCACCAACGATGCGGCGGCGCTGAACGCGCTATATCCGAACCTCATCATCACGGGCACCACGCTCATCTTCACCAACCTCGTCACGACCAATCAGTTTGCTTTCTTCACGAATTCGCCGTACGCGCCTTTGAACAGCCCGGCTTCGCTCGTGACCGGTACCACCTTTACCACCAATGTTGTCATCTGGTTCAGGCACACGTTCGCCAACGTGGTGACCAACTCCGTTTTTACGAACGGCGTGATCACAATTCAAACCACGAGCACGACCTTTCCCCCGAATGCGCCGCTGGGGTCCGCGCCTGTTACCAACGTCACCGTGCAAAACCTGTCTGTCCCCATGATCATGGGCGACTTCTTCATAATCCCGCCCGGCCTCTGCGACTTTTCGATCGTTTCGACCCAATTGGTCCGTGTGCTGACCGAGACCAATCTCATTGTGGTCGCGACCAACGCCCCCGGCACGACCAACGTCAACCAGCAATTCTCGCAAAGCCTCGTCACCTATTTCACCAATACCATCTTCGTGGTGCATCCGGTGGAGTGCCCCATAAACTCCATTGCCAAGCGTCAGGGCATCGAGAGGGTCACATTCGTTCGCAAAGTTGTGGACCCCTTGACGGGCCTGTTCTACGTGCCGGTTACGAACACTTACGAAGTGATCTCCATCTCAACGAACAATGGCGCACTCGTCCGGCAAACAATCCAACGCGTCATAACCAGCCCGGACATACTTTTTTCGGCACAGGATCTCACCGGTGGGCCGGGTGGCACGGACCTTACCGGCGTTGCGCGTAATGTTCCGTTTGTAACAACCACTGCCTTGCCGGGCCTGGCCGGTCCAGGAACGATACAGCCCGGAAGTGTCATCACGTTTAACAAAGTGGGGCCGATTTACCTTAACTTCTCTCCTGGCTTCCTGGACGAACTGACGCAATTCCCGCTGCTGATCTGGGGCACTTTTGACGGTAGCACGAACCCGCCGGTCGTTTACCCTAACGGGACGAGCATAGCCAACTTGGAAAGCCAGGTCCTGGTTCAGATCACTCCGCCGCCACCGATCCTTCCAAGTGGGAGCGTTGGAGTGCCGTATAGTATATCGTTTGCGGCTTCGGGTGGGGTCGTTTCACCGTTACAGTGGCTGCTCTCGCCGCAATCACCTGGATTGCCGCCGGGACTGAGTCTAACGTCTGCTGGGGCATTGTCCGGCACGCCGACGGCGGAAGGCACGTATGATATTATCATCCGGATGGTAGACGCAGTGGGACTTTTGCTCGATACGCGCTATGAGATAACTATTGGTCCATGAGTCCGACGCATCGATGCCGGCCCAAGCAATTTTTTGAATTATGAAGTTCAAGTTTCTCGTTAGCTGTCTTGCGCTGCTCCTTGGGTTGCCGATGGCGACTCACGCCGCCAGCGACTTTTACATAAATGATGGCATCCTTCTTTGTCCGCCCCAGATTCCGCCCAACATTGACGCCACCAATTTCGTCAACAACAACTTCTTCAGCATCAATTACACGAACTTCTTCCAGAATCAGCCGTTCCGAATGGCCAGCGTGCTCAATTTCACGAACAACGGATTGATGGCCGGGAACCTGGGTTTTCAGTTTGATACCGGGCCGGTCGGCACCGGAACGCGCCGCATGGCTGCCAACTTCAAGAATGCCGGCACTATTAGCAGCGGCTCGGTGGGCAATACGAACTCGTTCGCTGGCTTGATCTTCGGACTTGGATTGGGTCTTCCAAAAACGGTGATCTCCGCGACCAATGTGTTTCTTAATTCGAGCACGAACATTGTTGGGCAGGATGGCTTGTTTTCCGTTACCGGAAAGAACGTGGACCTAAACCGCGCAACTGTCACGATGGAGGGTTTCTTCGATTCCTCAACCTTCTTTTTTAACCAGGCTGGAATTTTCGACGCCTACTGGGGCATCACCAGCAGCAGCACAAATCTGAGCATCATGAATCCGGTATTTAACTTTGAGTTTGCGCCGCCGATAACCCCGGTGCACTTCGTGTTGGGCCCAGGTGTGGGCGTTTTTGGCAATTTTCAGCAACTCGTGCTGCCGGCTGCGAATTTCTACGTCAACGAATTCGTTGACTTTACCGGCACGAATCGTTTCGTCCAGGCCGTCTTCCTGAGTGACACGAATTCAGCTGTCAGTAATAACGTTTATTTTGCCGGTGACATTGTCGTGGAATGGATTGGTTTCAGCACAAACCGGAGCTCGGGCGTTGTTACGACCAACTATTTGTACTTGTTTGACGATCTTCTCTCGCGGAACTCGAACTCGTTCTTCACCAACATCTCTTATTACTCCGCTTCCCCAACCCTGGTCCCGCTCAACTACACCTTTTTCCGCGGCGGCCCGCTCGCGTCGGGTACTCCGGCCGCGCCCACCACTCCGAGCGGCGTTTTCGATCCCGTCACCGTGACCAACGATTACGCAGCTTATGGCGCCGTGTTTCTGCCGACCAGCCTGCCTACCACCGGCATCCCCGGCGGGCAGATAACAAATTTGCCTGGGCGAATTGAGATCTCTGGCGATGGCATTCTCGATCTAACACGAGCACGGATTACCGGGCTGAATTACCTGAGGATCAATGCGCCGAATCATTTTGTTGGCAGCGACCGGGGGCAAATCTCGGTCCCGCTGTCGGATATCACCCTGGCCAGCACCAACGGCAATCTCAACATCACCAACCTGCTCACGCCGACCGTGGCGCGCTTCACCGGCGAAGTTGATTTGTGGAGCGGTCACTGGACCAATGATTTCGGTGGGTTTCACAGCGAATATCACGTTTTGTTCGTGGACAGCCGGTTAAGCCCCATCGCGCCAGCACTGGTGCAGGATCTCGCGTTGCGGAGCACCAACCTCTCCCAGAACGTAGTAATTGCCGACGTCCTGAACGTGACGCGCAATCTCCTAATTGATGCGCAGCGCCTGACGATCACCACCAATCGAGCGCCTTCGCCAGCGGGGTCGGGAGAAATCAACCTGATCTCGGCTCAAATTACCTGGCCCGGGTCCACGCCGCATCTCCAATATTTTACCAATGACGGCAGTTTCAGTTCGCTCAACGCCGTCTTCTTCGGCGGCTCGCGATTCTCGCCGTACTTCACGAGCAATTACAACGAACCGTACCTGGCGTTCGTAAACCGCGGGAACGTCACCACTGAAGGAAGTTTGATCTGGGCGAATTATTTTGAGAACAGCGGCGTGTTCTCGTCGGGACCCGGCTTTGGCTCCATCGCCCTTCAGTCGCAAACCGCGTTGCTGACCAACGGATTCTTCCTCGCGTCGGGCGGGTACATCTCCATCACCAGCGGCATCCTGACCAATATCAATCACGTGCTGCAAGCTGGCCGCAAACTGACCTTGAACGTTACGGATGTGTTGACCGACGGCGTGACCAACGGCACAACCCTTGCCACTCTCACCAATGCCAACACTTGGACTGTGGGCAAAGGGGTCAATTTGTTGGCCAAGCCGGTCACCGGGGACCTGCTCGGCACAACGATCTTCGAAACCGCTACCTCGTTCGCTGAAAACACACACCTCTGGGCGGCAGAAGACCGTGGTTGTTCACCGGCTGGCTTCAACAACAACACGGCCCTTGGCCGGCTCATTCTCGACGGCGGCGACGACAGCTTGTTCACATTCACAGGAACAGGAGTCAGCAATGCCCTTTATGTTGATTACCTTGAGTTCCGCAACTTCACCACGAACATTGATTTCAGCGGTAATTTCGCCGGCGTGCAAGTTGACCCGAACATGACGATTTACTACGCCCAGGCAGTGGTTGCGAACGGCGTTTCCGTGGCCGAGCGGCTCAGCGGGGCGAATGGTGGACGGTTCTGCTGGGTGTCGAACTATGCCGGCATCTATTCTTCCACAAACCTCTTTTACGGCGGCGCCACCAACACGGTAAACGCCGCGTTGATGCAAAGTCTCAACCTCGATTCCGATTGCGACGGCTTGGTGAACGGGAACGACCCGGAACCTCTCTTCCTGGTGACAACCGCCAGTTTGCCCGAGGCCACGAACAGCGGACCGTATTCGGTCCAGTTGCAGGCTGGTGGAGGGCCACCGTCTCCGCGCTCGTGGGAGCTGATGCCCGGTTCGTTCGCCTTGCCGGACGGGCTGGTCTTGTCGTCGGATGGTTTGATTTCGGGAACGCCGATAGAGACCGGGGGAAGATTTGCGTTCACGGTCCGTGCCAATGTGGAAACCGCGTGTGGTGTCCTGACCGCGGATCGGAGCTTATCCATCAACGTCAGCCCGGGCGTCATGGCGCTTTCGGTGGCCCTCGTGAGCCAGCCAACACCGGGTGCGTTGGTGTCGTGGCCGGGCATTCCAAATTCAACCAACTACGTCTATTTCAAACCGTCTCCGCAGGCGAGCGACTGGCTTTTGCTGACGAATTTCGGAGTGGGCAGCGCCGCGCCTGCGC
>CAZNOE010000044.1:0-17291 GCA_964574525.1 uncultured Bifidobacteriaceae bacterium | reverse complement strand
CCGACGCGCAGGCCTTTCAACCCCAATTCGTCAATCAACCTGCCCGCCGGAATCGTCGCCGGATTTTTGAAAATACAGCCGGCGCTCGGCGCGGCGGGCTGCGACTCCCATCGCTTCCGACTGAACGCGTTCATCCGCCCGGCAATCTCTTCGCCTGGTGCGGTGGTGCATTTGAACACAGCGGCCAGCGCGATGTGAGTTTTCAAAAATGGACAGCAACGGTATTCGACTTCCAGCTCGTTCGCGGCAAGTTCCTTCACTCGTCCGTTGAACGCCATGACGCGAATCGTTTCCACCGCGTTGAACGTGGCGCCACTCATCGCCCCGGCGTTCATGCGCAGCGCGCCGCCGACGCTGCCGGGAATGCCTTCGAGGAATTCCACGCCGCTCAGTCCGTGGCGCCTCGCTTCCACGGCAACTTGCTTGAGTTTCGCGCCCGCACCACAGTGCAATCGTTCGTCAGCAATTTTGATTTGGCTGAAACTCGAGTGCGCCAAACAAATGACCAGACCGCGAAAACCTCCATCGCGCACCAGCAGATTTGAGCCGCGGCCAAGGACGAAGAATTTCATCGCCCGCTCGTCGCAAAACTTCAAGACCGCGCCCAAGTCAGCTTCCGATGACGGCTCGACGTAAATATCCGCCGGCCCTCCAACGCGCAGAGTCGTTCGCCTGGCAAGCGGCTCGTGGCACCGGATCAACGTCTCGCTGGACACGCGCCCACCCAATTCGCTGGCGAGTGATTCGCAGTTTTGCCGCGGGCAATCCATGATGGCACTGGTTTGCGTCATGCAACCGCCTTCAATTTCGTTTCGTCCGGTGCGCGGAGTTCAGTCCGTTTCACCGTCGAAGAAACAATTGGAAGCGGATTGAGGTTCGGACTCCTGACGGCCTGCAAAATAATCTCCGCCATCTGCTCTGCCGCCTTCGGCGAATGCCAGCGGGCCAGTGCCATTTTCATCGCGTCACGCCTTGTCTCGTTTTCCATCAATTCGATCAAATCGTGGGCGACTGTTTCCGGAATCGCGTCTTTTTGTTCGAGCAACCGTGCCGCGCCGGTTTCGGCAAAGGCCAGTGCATTGTGCGATTGGTGGTTGTCCGCCGCGTGCGGGAACGGCACAAGAAGCGCCGGCAGACGCACTGCGGCCAGTTCCGCAAGCGACGAAGCGCCCGCGCGACTCACCGCCACAGTGGCTGCGCCCAGCGCCAGATCCATCTCCGCGAGAAACGGGTGCACCATCGCCTTCACTCCGAACGACGCGTAAGCCTGGCGCATTCTGTCCGCATCGCGCGGGCCGGTGAGATGCAACCATTGCCAATGCGATCCGTCCCGCCTCGCGCGGACGAGCAACGGCAACGCGGCCAGAATCAGGTCATTGATGCCACTCGCGCCCTGGCTGCCGCCCATCACCAGCACAACGGGCCGCGCCGGATCGAGGCCAAGTGCGGTGCGGCACGCCGCAATTCCGAGTCCGGTTTGGATTTGCGAACGAACGGGTGTGCCGGTGACAGTGGCTTCACGGGCACGCAGCCCCGCTGCCGCCGATGGAAATCCCACGAAGGCCTGGTCCACGGTGCGAGCGAGCCAGCGATTGGCGCGACCGGGAATCGTATTGGACTCGTGCAGAAAAGTTCTAGCGCCCGCCTGCCTCGCCGCGACAATCGGCGGCACGCTGGTGAAACCGCCCATTGCCAACGCCGCGCACGGTGGTCGTGATTGAAAAACTTTTCGCGCTGCGCGCCAGGATTGCCAGGCGCCCCGCACGGACGCGATGCGGCTGCCCTGTTGAAACGCGATGGCCGGCAGCGTGAAAATCTCCATGCCCCGGGCGGCTTTGACAGCTTTTTGATCAACCTCTTTCGGAGAGATGAACAGAGCAACGGCACAACCGCGGTTGACCAGTTGCTCACCGACAGCCAGGCCCGGAAACAAATGCCCGCCCGTTCCGCCGCACGCGATGGCGACGAACGGAGATAAAGCGTTAGAATGCATCATGCCGTCTGCGGGGCTGGAAGTTCCTCGCGCTGAATTGGTCCGCCCGGAATGGCCGCCTCGCGCGTGCGCGACTGGCGCGCGACGCTGAGCAGCAATCCCACACACGTAAGCATCGCGAGAAGATTCGAACCGCCGTAGCTGATGAATGGCAGCGGCAATCCTTTGTTCGGCAAAGCGCTGGTGACGACGCCGATGTTGATGAACGCCTGAAAGCCGATCAAAAAAGTGATGCCCGATCCGAGCAGGAAACCGAAAGTGTCGCGCGCATTCAGCGCGATGTAGATGCCACAGATCACGATGACCACGAACGCCACGACCACCAGCAGGGTAGCGATCAGGCCAAGTTCTTCGCCAATGATGGAGAAGATGAAATCGGTATGGTGTTCGGGAACGAAGCCGAGTTTCTGTCGCCCGTTCCCCAAACCGAGCCCGCTCCAGCCGCCCGCGCCAAGCGCCAACATGGCTTGATACGCCTGATAACCCACGACGGACTTGTGTTCTTCCAGATCGAGCCAGCTAAAAATGCGGTTCCTCCGCATCGGGTCGTGCCAGATTGAAATGGCGAGGCCCACGATCCCCAGGAGAATTGGTGGAACAAAGTATTTCCACCGCACGCCGGCGATGAGAAGCATCGTGCCGCCGACGGCCGCCAGAAGAATGGTCCCGCCGCGATCCGGCTCGACGAAAACCAGCCCGAGCATGGGACAAATGAGCAATCCCGGCCAAACCATGCCGCGAAGCGCGGTATGCATTTGCCGTTGAAAACGCTCCCCATACCAGGCCAGCAGCACGACGAGCGCAAGTTTGGCGAGTTCCGAAGGTTGAAAGCTCACGCCGCCGAAGCTAAACCAGCGCCGTGCGTTTCCGCGGACGGCCCCAAGATGCTTTTCCAGAACCAACGCCAGCAGCAGCACAGCGAGGATGAACAGTGGCCAGGCGATTAACTTTAGTAACCGGTAATCGAGGGAAGTTGCTGTAATGCACAATCCCAAGCCCAGCGCGCACCAGATCAGTTGCATCAGCAGGTAATGCGTGCCGACTTGCGGTGCGCCGGCACCGCGCATCGCCATCCCCATGCTCGTGCTGTAGAGCATCACCATCCCCAGCGCCAGCAGGGCGGCAACGCAAAAAGCCAGAGTTGTGACGGCGACTTTCATTTCGCATCAAAAGCCGAACGCCGGGTCGAAGTCACCCGGCGTTCACGCGGATCACCGGGCTGGCGGTGCCGCAGGCGGAACAGCGTCAACAGGAGCGGGCGGCGGCGACTTGACGGGGATCTTCAGTTTCTGGCCGACGACAATCTTGTTGAGCGTTTTCAAGTTGTTGGCCTCAGCAATCGCCTTGGCGGTAATGCCGTACTTTTTCGCAATCAACTCCAGGCGGTCACCGGACTTGACGACATAAACGACTTCGCCCGTTGCGTCTGCCGGCAGCGCACCCGGGCCACCCGGTGTGACGACTGGCGCAGCCGACCGCGACGGAATGATTATTTTCCTGCCAATTTGCAGCTTGAGCGGGTCCACGCCCGGGTTGGCATCTTGAATGGCCTTTGCGCTGATGCCGAATTTCTTGGCGATGCTGGAATAATTGTCGCCCTTTTGGATGGCGTATTCCTGCTGTTCGGCCTGCGAAGGCTGGGGCGGGAGCGGCGAAGGAACGTTGCTCGGCGCGACATACGCCGCGTTGGTTTCAAGTGGCAGGGCCGGCAGGTTCGTGTCAATTGTCGGCAGCGTGTTGTCAGCCGTCGTCGTCGGCTCGCGTTTGCAGCCCTGGCTGAGCAGCGCCACCATCAACGCAGCGACGTGAATGCCGACCACGCAGAAGAAGGCAAGCTTCACTCGTGAACGGCCTTTGTTTTTCTGCTCCAACAGGGAGCCTAGCGGAACAAGCGGACTTGGACTCGGACTCGGGCTATTCATTTTTCTTGGCGCTGTTCGCGTCCTTTCATTGAGGTATGGTTGGTTGTTCTTTTGCTCCGGCGTTTTCCCTCACAAAACGCCGGACCAAATTCTCTCACTTTTCGTCGTGATGTCGTTCGCATCCGGCGGTCACTGTTTTGTCGTCCATGTTGGGGTTACCACCACGCACACCCCTACCTATTGATTTCACCATGCGACAAAGAAATTCACCGCTTTGTTGGTCGTTTCGAAACTGATCGAAGCTCGAACAAGCGGGTGAAAGCGAATTCGCGTCTCCGAAAGGCGCGCCCTTCGCCGCTTCGGTTGTTGTTTCTAGCAACGAACCCGCCGGAGTGCAAGGAGTAAAAAAGCTCCGCCGTTCAGCCGTGCGGCCGGATGCGCAAAGCATGTTCATTGCTTTCATGTCTTGCCAATGAGTATTCAGTATTCAGTGTTCAGTGAGTGGCGTGTCACTGGATACTGAAAACTGAATACTGAATACTCTTTCATCTGATCTTCAACGTGCTCAAAGCCACCACCGCGAACAGCACACACAAAATGTAAAACCTCATCACCACCTGCGATTCGTACCAGCCCTTCTTCTCGAAGTGATGGTGAATCGGGGCCATCAAGAAAATCCTCTGTCCGGTGCCGGTCCGGCGTCTCGTGTAACGGAACCAACCGCGTTGCAAAATCACGGACAGCGCTTCCATCACAAACACGCCGCCGGCAATGACCAGCACGAACGGTTGGTGAATGAGCACGGCCACAATCCCCAGCGCGCCGCCGAGCGCGAGCGAACCGGTGTCCCCCATGAACACCTGGGCGGGATGACAGTTGTACCAAAGAAAACCCATGCCCGCACCGATCATCGCCGCGCAGAATACTGTCAATTCGCCCGCGCCATCGACGTACGGGATTTGCAGATAGGCGGCGGTCCTGAAATTGCCGGCAAGATACGTAAAGAACAGGAACACAAAGGCGGTAACCAGTGTGCAGCCGATCGCCAGCCCGTCGAGGCCATCGGTCAGATTGACCGCGTTGGAGAAGCCCACGATGATGAGCACGATCAGCAGCAAGCCGACGATGGCTCCAGCGTGAATTGGATACTTGTAGAACGGCACCATGAGGACGCTGATGAGGTTGCTCACAATCGCCGTCTTGCTTTCCGGCAGCCGCAGATGACTCGTCATCGGCAGTTTCCAAAGATACAGGCCCACGAATATCGCGAGCAATCCTTGGACCCAAAGTTTGATGTGCGGCTTGGTGCCACCGCCGCTTTGCTGAATGATTTTCGCATAGTCGTCGTAAAACCCCAGCGCCGTCAGCACGAGCACGGAAAGCAGCGTAAGCTGAATCAACGTATTCCACTGTGTCCACAGCAACGTCGTTAAATTCAACACCGTGATAATCAGGATGCCGCCCATCGTGGGTGTGCCTTTCTTGCTGAGCACGCGCGCCATCATGCCCCCGGCTTCCTCGGCTTTGTCGGCGTAGTCCTGTCCGAACTTCAGTCGCTTGAGCCAGGCGATGACCACTGGCCCCAGCCACCAACTCAACGCCAGCGCGGTAATCGCCGCGCCCGCACTGCGGACCGTGATGTACCGCACAAGCCGCAACGCCGAGAGACGGTCCGCCCAGACTGTCCCCTCCGACCACTCCAGCAATGCCTGGCTCAAGTAATAAAGCATTCAATACTTTTTCCCGTTGACGTTGCCCCGCAAGGCGGCGCCGATCCGTTCCAGCCGTGTCGCCCGTGAGGCTTTCAACAAAACCACATCGCCCGTTTTCAAAAACGATTTCAGCGCGGCCACTGCCGACTCAACGTCCGCCAATTCAATGACCCGGTTCAAACCCGCGGCGCGCGCCGCCTGCGCCGTCACGCGCGCCATGGAACCCACGGCGAACAATTGGCCCACGCCCAGTTCCGCCGCGCGTCGCCCAACTTCCGCATGGGCCGCTTCGCTGTGCGCGCCGAGCTCCGCCATGTCGCCGAGCACCGCCACGCGCCGGCCTTTGCAAGGCAGTTCCTGCAACACTTGCAGCGCCGCCAGCATCGAATCAGCGTTCGCGTTGTAGGCGTCATCGAGTACGCGCACGCCGCTGAATTCCCAAAGCTGCAAACGCATCTTCGCCGGCTCACACGCGGCCAGGCCGCGCTGCATTTCTGCGCGGTCCAAACCCAGTTCCGCGCCCAGCGCCAGCGCAAAGAGCGCATTCACCACCTGGTGTCGGCCGAGCAGATTGACACGATACTCACCGCCAAGCTCCGCCACCGGCGCCTCCACGCGAAAGGTCGCGCCCTGTTTGTCCACCCTCAGGCTTCGGACGCGCCAATCGTTGCCGTCGGCCAGTCCGACACGCACAATCGTAGCGCGGGTGCGGCGCGCGACCCCGTCTGTCCATTCGTTGTCGCCGTTCAGGAAGAGCTTGCCGTCGGTAGGGAGCAACTCGGCCAGCCACCCTTCTTCCTTCGCCACACCCGCAAGATCGCCAAAAAATTCCAGGTGCTCGCGCCCGACGTTCGTAATCACGCCATAACGCGGCTGAATCATTTTCACCAGCGGCGCCAGTTCGCCCGGATGGTTCGTGCCCACTTCCAAAACGGCGGCTTGGTGCGCCTTCTCCAAATGCAGCAAAGTCAAAGGCACGCCGATGTCGTTGTTGAAACTGGCTTCGCTCCAGAGCGTCGTTAATTTCTGGCGTAGCACGGTGGCAATTAAATTTTTGGTGGTCGTCTTCCCGTTGGAACCGCCGACGGCCACGACTGGCAATGCGAAATCGTTCCGATACGCCACTGCCAGCCGACCCAGTGCATGACGCGTGTCGTCCACCCGGATCACCGCGCAATCCGGCAGCGCGAGAGATTTGCGCCCGCGCTCCACCACGACTGCCGCGACGCCCTTCTTCGAGACTTCGCCAAGGAAATCGTGACCGTCAAATTGGTCACCCTTGATCGCAAAGAACAGATCGCCCGGCTGCGCCTGCCGCGAATCAGTGCAGACTCGCATTGCCGGCGTTTGCGGAGAACCTTGCACGAGTTCGCCGTCGCAACCCGAAACAATAAAAGTTAAGGATCGTGTTTCCACGTTTCACTTCAATGCGAACGTCGCGGTAACGACCGCGGTGATGGTCTTGTCCAATGAGGAAGTATCGTTCATGCCTTCGCCGCTGGTTTGGCCGCTGTAGAGCGGCGTGATTTGAAAGACGCCCATATCAGCGTCGTGCAGGCCGGCCAGTTGGCGCCCGCCTTGCGTTGCAATTTGATCGGCGCGCGCGCGCGCGTCCTTCGCCGCCTCGGCCAGCATCTCCAGCTTGGCCTCGCCAGCCTTGGTGTAAACAAACTCCGGCGGTCGCGTTGTGAACAAGACTCCTTCTTCGACGAGCTTCGCTGAATCGCCATCGAGTTGCGCGATGCGCGTCGCATCGCTGGACTCGATCCGCACCGATTGTGTCAGACGGTAGCCGACGGTGCGGTGCTCCAACAGGCCCTCGGCATTCTTCAAGGTCGCCTTGACCTCATCAATGCCAATCGGAGCGAAGACAATGTTCGTGAAGCCTCTGGTTTGGAGAAACTGACTGACCGTTTCGTGATGCGCCTTCAGTGCGCGCTGCGCTTCCAGCAACGTCACCGCTTCGACATTGAATGAGCCGCGCCAGATCACCAAATCTGCTTTGATGTTTTTGCGTGCCGAGCCTTTCACAGTGACGAATTGCGAGTTCTTCACCTTCAGCCATGCAGCCGTGGCCAGCGTCGAGGACAACACCAGCCCCACGGCCAGAAAGAGGCCGGCCAACACTCCAAACAGATGCGGGCGCGACAGGTTGCTCATGCTTGTGCGGGTCAAAAGCCGGAAGCGATCACCGCCGAGAGCACTTGCCGCGCGGCCACAGCTCGCGGCGATTGCGCGCGATGCTGGAGCGGAACGCCGCGGTCCGTCTCCGGGTGGCTGACCGCGGAAGTTGGCCCGCGATCCGACCCACGGCTGGTCGCCGCTGGGTTTTCAGTGTGGCTCAACGCGGCCACGAACATTCGATGCGAGATAATGCTTCTTGCAGTCATTGTGTTCATTGGTTGGTTAGGGAGTGACCCTGTCCCGCCCGGCGAAACGGATATTCGGTTGGGCCGCCGTGGTTTCTGTTGGTACGGATTTGTCTTCGCCGATGTCAGGACGAATACTTAAATACCCTGCTGCCCGTTCAGCCACTTGCCGGAACACGGGCGCCGCTATTTGTCCACCGAAGTAACCCTGCTTCGGTTCATCCATCACGATGGAGATGCACAACTCGGGATTGTCCGCCGGAAAAAAGCCGATGAATGACGCTATATATTTGCCCTCGACGTAACGTCCTCCAGCCGCCTTCTGCGCGGTGCCGGTCTTGCCGGCCACCGTCCAATGTTCGAGCGCAGCTTTCGGCGCGGTACCCTCAGGCGAGGTGACCGTCTTGAGCGCAGTGACCATCTGTTTCGCGGCCGATTCACCGATGACCTGTCGCACGCGTTGCGGGGAATACTGGGCGATCACCTTCCCGTCACGATCTTCGAGGCGGCTTACGAGCATGGGCCGCATCAGCCAGCCCTTGTTGGCAATGGCGGACATCGCCATGGCCATTTGCAGCCGGGTCACGGCCACCCCGTGACCCATCGGAATTTGCGCGATGGAAACCTTGCTCCACTTCTCGACGGGATGAACGATGCCCACGACTTCGCCGGGCAACGGTATGCCGGTGCGCGCGCCGAAACCGTAACTGCACATGTAATCGTAAAGCCGGGTGTTGCCCATCTTGATCCCGATCTTCGCCGCGCCGATGTTCGAGGACTTCGTGATGATCTCCTGCACCGAGAGCACGCCGTGGGATCCGTGGTCGTGCAACACCCGGCCCGCAAAAGCGAAATGCCCGTGTTCGCAATCGAACACGTCGGTCGGACGTACGATCTGGTCGTTCAAGGCGCCGGAAACGGTAACGATCTTGAACGTTGATCCCGGCTCCATGACGTCGGTGACGACACGGTTTCGCCGTGCGTCGGCATCGGCACCGGGACTGTTGGGATTGAAGTTCGGGAGTGTCGCGAGCGCCAGGATTTCGCCGGTGCGCGGCCGGACCACAACGCCCGAGATGCTGATCGGAGAATTTTTTTCCATGCCGTCGGCCAGCGCGTCTTCGAGATAATGTTGTAGAATGGAATCAATGGTGAGCACGGCGTTGAAGCCATCGCGCGGTTCGACGTCCTGGTCGCGCAAGGCCACCAGTTCACGGTGGTGGCTGTCGATTTCGGTGACGCGCCAGCCGCGCGCGCCCGACAGCTTGGCGTTCAACGTCAGTTCCAGTCCGTCCTTGCCCGTGGTTTCCGAGATGATGCGGCCATTGACTTCTTTCTCGGAGAGGCCGACGTAACCGAGCACGTGCGCCGCCAGCGATTGGTTGGGATATACGCGCAACTGGTCGTCCATCCGATCTGCAAAAATCGCCTTGGCCCTCAGGTTGCGGTAGAAAGTCTGCTCGGCCTTGGACAGCTTCTTTTCGTCCAAACCGAAGGAAAGCTTGCTCATGGAGGTCTGGACCTGCTGCCAGGTTTCCGCCGACACTTTGCGCTTCAGCCGAACGTACTGCAGCGGCACCGGCTGGCCTTTGTCGTTCAGCACAGAGCGCGGGAGCAGCCGTTGGTAAAGCTCGCCCTCGTTGAGCTGCAGAATCGGCGCGATGGTCCGTGCGATTTCCGCCTGACGGTTCCCAATGAGCGTGGGATTGGCGCAGACCGTCTTCACGAAAACGCTCGTCGCGAGCTGGTTTCTATTGGCGTCGAGAATGTCGCCACGGACCGGCTCGCGGAGGAATTCGTGCTGGGTGTTTTGTTGCGCTTTGACCCGCAACTCCTCATGCCGCAGCACCTGCAAGTCCACCAACCGATAGCCCAGACTTGCGAACGCAGCTCCCAACACGAACACGAGGAACAGAACTCGCCGGACTTGGATGTGTTTAGCCATGGTAAAAGCTACCGACCGCCCATGCCGATCGGTTCCTCACCCGACGGCGTCATGGGCGGCGGTAAAAATTATTTCTTCTTCATGTTCAATCGGTTCAAATTTCTGCCAGCCGCCCGAGGCGGTCGGTTCCTCAAACGACCGCGTCCCGGGCGGCGGCAAAAAGTGTTCATAGCTTCAAGGCGATCCCGCCAGGCGGGAATCGCGTGTCGGCTGACCTGCAAACTGGCGATCCGTTTCCACGCGCACCGGTGGCAGCGGCTCCGCCAGTCGCCGGACCTGTTCGGGCTGCACCTGACTCAATCCAAGATTCAAGTCGCGCACGCGCTTCTCCAGCGGCTTCGGCGAGCGAAGCATCTGCAATTGGTCGCGCAGCTTCTTGTTCTGACCCTGCAATTCGGCCAGACCCGTCTCGCGGCGCTTGATCTGGCGGCCCAGTTCGTCAATCTGACTTTTCTGCCAGACGTAAACCACGCCCGATCCGCCGATCACCGCACATAGCAAAAATGCTTTCAGTGCCGGACCGAACCGGACTGCCGCCGACTGATACTTTCGATTCTTTGCCATTAAATCTTCTCCATCACCCGCAACTGAGCGCTGCGACTGCGCGGGTTCTCCACCAGTTCCGCCGCGCCAGGTTTGATCGCCTTGCGGCTAATCCAGCGCAGCTCAGGCGTGCGCGGTTCGCGTAACTCCGGAACGTCCATTCCCCCGCTGAACGTGTAATCCCGCGCCCGCGCGCGCCCGAAATCCTTCACCACCCGGTCTTCCAGCGAGTGAAACGTGATCACCGCCAAACGACCGCCGGGTTTCAATATCGTCAATGCTGCGACCAACCCGCGTCTCAAAGAACCAATCTCATCGTTCACCGCCAGGCGCAGGGCCTGAAAAACCTTCGTCGCCGGATGCGTCCGCCGGCCCGCGCGCGGCGAAAGCCGCTCAATCAACTCAGCCAACTGTCGCGTCGTCTTGAATCCCGCACTGCGGGACTGCTCGCGGTCATGCACAATTGCTTTTGCAAACCGCCGCGAATCCCGTTCCTCACCCAGTTCCCAAAAAATCTTCGCGAGTTCTTCCGCGCTCGCGGTGTTCACCAGTTCCGCCGCCGTCTGCGGTTGCCGTGTGTCCATCCGCATGTCCAGCGGCCCGTCCTGCTGGAAGCTGAATCCACGTTCCGGCCTGTCCAGTTGCGGCGAACTCACGCCCAGATCCAGCAAGACACCCTCACAACTGCCTGGTGGCACCCATTCGGCCAATTCCGCAAAATTGCCGCGGCGAATTTCAAATCGGCCCGCGAACTCGGCCAGGCGCACCCGCGCGGCTTCAACTGCGACGCCATCGCGATCGCATCCAAATAGCCATCCATTCGGCGAGCTCGCCGCCAATATGGCTGCCGCGTGTCCGGCCCCACCGACCGTGCCGTCGGCGTATCGGCCGCCCGCCTTCGGCCTCAGTGCGGCCAACACCTCCGCCACCATCACCGGCTTGTGGACGAAGTCTGGCACTGCGCATCGGCTCCTCGCTAAATTACGTCTGGGTTGACCCGAACATCCGCGTGGTCAACCGGCCCCACGCGTTTCCGGCGGTTTCGCAGTGACACGCCGTCGCCAAAGCGGACTTCACCCCATGCGGCGCGACGGGCGCAACGACCGCCACGACTTCCAAATCGGCGTCGCTCAGGTCGTTTCGCACTACCTGCACTTTGTCCAAACACAGTTCGCTTTGGATCGGCGGTTTGGTGAAGCACGGGATCGTGGACCTTTCTGCTCCGGCCGACTTCGTGAAACGTGAAAATGGATTCGTCTTGCCCAACCATTCGCCTGCGCGACGCATTCCCAAGGCAAGCCGCGCAACGAGCGCGACACGCTTCGATTCTTCTTTCGTGGCTTTGCGAATCGCAACCTCCTTTGGCGCAGACCCGTTTTGTTCCGGCTCGACGGGAAGCGACCGCGCCGCTTCCATTTTGATTTCGGTCGCGAAGGGATTTCGCGGCGAAATGAATTTCGGCAGGCGCATTTGCTTGTTCATGCGGTAACGACTCTGGACTTGCTGCCCGCCGACCAGGCTCTTTCCGGCTGAGAGTAGTTTTACCAAGCTCATAATCATTCCATGAGTTTGAAGGCTTCGTGCGACATGACCGCATCCGACGCCTTGACTTTCTCGTAACGCGCCGGGTCCCAAACCTCGAAACGGTCGAGCAACCCGACCAGCAACGCCTCGTCCTCAATGCCCGCAGCCCTCGCGGCTTCTTCCGGCAGACAAATTCTTCCCGCTTTGTCGAGGGTCACTTGCGTGGACTTGCTGCCGATGATCCGCTTGAGCCGCGTCTTGTTCGGATCGCCATTCGGCATCGCATCGAGGGACGCCATCAACTCGGCCAGTTCTTTTGGAGGCAACACGCGCAGGCAAGTGCCCTCGTCATACTTCGGCCACACGATCAACGTGAACTGCACGCCAGCTTCCGCCGGCCGCCACATCGCTGGAATCTGGATGCGCCGCTTCTCATCCACCGCGTTGCGGTAGGTTGAGTTGTAAACCTGCGCAGTTGTTGCGTTGCTCGACATCAGGTGACCTTCTGACTTATTCACAGGGAGCTGCGAACAGCCCTTTCTCCCCCACGACGCCCCATAGCTCAACACATTCCCCCACGTTCTGTCAATGGGAAACCTTCATACTTGTTAAGAAGTTATTCACAATCGCCTTCCTCCTTCTCAAAGCCCGTCAGAAACGCTATGATTTTCAATGGTTTTCCAAGCATTTCAAGCAATAAATTGTGCGGTGAAACCTGTGGTTAACCCCGAAGCCTAACAAATCCGGAGGCTCGACCGTAAAAAGCTGGGAAGTCGCCGTTTCGTTGTGCCCTCTAGGCCTGCTTGCTACCGTCGCGCCGCAATGCGCACCGCTGATTTTGATTTTGATTTGCCGCCAGATTTGATCGCGCAACAACCGTCGCCGCAGCGCGACGAGTCACGACTGCTCGTGCTGCAGCGCGACTCAGGTCGCGTCGAGCATCGTCGTTTTCGCGACTTGCTCGACTTCGTGCGCATGGGCGATGTGCTCGTGCTGAACAACTCGCGCGTGATTCCCGCCCGACTGCGCGGCGTGAACGCGAAAACTGGCGGAGCGTTTGAAATGTTATTGCTCGAAGAAAACGCGACGAACGATTGGTGGGCAATGCTCAAGCCAGGCAAACGTGCGCGCGTCGGGACGCAAATCAAAATTCAATCTCGTGCCAGCCGAGGTAACGAGGCTCATCTTGAAAAGCAGTCAGAGCCTCCTCGCCCCGGCTGCTACGAAATCCAAGCGACGGTGATCGAGACGAACAACGAAGGCCATCGTCGGTTGCGCTTCGACGGTGTGGCGAACATTCTCGACGCGCTCGACGAACTTGGCGAAGTGCCGCTGCCGCCGTACATCACCCGCTCCGGCGCCGACGAATTGAAAGGTGACAAGGAGCGATACCAAACGGTGTTCGCGGAAACGGCCGGCTCTGTGGCGGCACCGACGGCGGGTCTTCATTTCACCGAAGCTCTGCTGGAGCAAATTCGGGCCCGAGGCGTAGGCGTGCATTTCATCACGCTACATGTAGGCCTGGGAACTTTCGCGCCCGTCAAAACCGAAACCCTCGCCGCGCACAAGATGCATGAAGAACGCTACGAAGTGAGCCAGGAAACTGCGGATGCCGTGAACGAAGCGAAAGCGTCGAATCGCCGCATCATCGCGGTCGGCACGACGAGTGTGCGTGTCTTGGAAGGCGTCGCCGCGCGACAGCACGGAAAACTCGTCGCTGGCAGCGGTCGCACGAGGATCTTCATTTACCCGCCGTGCGCTTTCAAAATCACGGATGCGCTGCTGACGAATTTTCATCTCCCCTGCTCCACGCTGCTGATGCTGGTCAGCGCGTTCGCCGCGCCGCGTGAAACGCGCGGGCGCGAGATGGTTTTGTCGGCCTACGCGGAAGCCATTCGCGAACAGTATCGTTTTTTCAGTTACGGTGATGCCATGCTCGTGCTTTGAAGTGTTCCGCGTTCAGTTTTAAGTTAAATAGAGCTGCGTTGATGGGTGACCCCTTCAAACCTGAACTGAAAACCGAATACTGAAAACTGAACACTCATCCCGGCCCTTTGTTTTCGCCAACTTCGCCATGACTGCTGATGGCAAAATCGCCCATGCGGCTCGCGAATTCATTCCATTCAGCAGCCAGCGCGACCGCGACCACATGATGGAATTGCGCGCGACGGCCGACGCGGTCATGTCCGGCGCGCGCACGGTGGAATTGAGCAGGGCGACACTCGGGCCAGGCGGAGCCAAGTATCAACGACTGCGCATCAAGCGCGGGTTGAGCGAATATAACCTGCGCATTATCGTCAGCGGATCGGGCTCCGTTGATCCAAACGCGGAAATTTTCAGACGCAAGTTTTCGCCGATCATCATTCTGACAACGGGCCGCGCCGGTAAGCGACGGATCGAAAAACTTTGCGCCTTGGCCGAAGTCAAGATTTGCGGCCGAACGGAAATCAACTTCCCCGCTGCGCTCCGCTGGCTGCAAAACAAATGGCGCGTGAGACGCCTGCTCTGCGAAGGCGGCGGCGAATTGAATGACGCACTATTGCGCGCCGGGTTGGTGGACGAGTTGCACCTGACGATTTGCCCGAAGGTCTTTGGCGGAAGAAATGCGCCGACGATTGCGGACGGTGTCGGTGAGGTGAATTTGTCAGGAGCGAGCCAGCTTTCTCTCCAATCCAAACATCGAGTCGGCGATGAAGTGTTTCTCGTTTACAAAATTGCCAGCCCGGCAAATCGTGCGCGGGGGAGCGATCGCTAAGCGCCCATAGGCCGCGCGGACCCTCGCGTTTCCACCCATCGCGCGAAGAGCCACAGCAGATCTGCCAGCCGATTCAGATAGATGATAATATCCGAGTTTTGGAGCTGGTCCGCTTCATGGAGCACGCAGACGCGTCGTTCCGCGCGGCGGCAAACCGTGCGCGCCACATCCAACGCTGCAGTGTGGACCGTCGCACCCGGAGTGGCCCAACCTTTGAACGAGATGTTCTGCGACTCGATCTCGCGAATGGCTTCCTCAAGCTTGCCGGTCATGGGCGAAGTGACGAGCGAATAACCGTCCTTCACATACCGCGGCAAGTCCTCGACGGCCGTCGCCAGTTCGCCCATAAGAATCACGAGGTCCTTTTGGATGACCAGCAGGTTGTCCCGCACGAAATCGTGTTCCGCCGTGGCGCGCGCCAGGCCGAGCGCCGTGTTCAACTCGTCCACGCAGCCGTAAGCCTCGACGCGCGGATGGCACTTGGAAACGCGCCGCCCATACATCAAGGCGGTCATCCCTTTGTCGCCGGTTTTGGTAACGATGCTCATCGTCGTAATGCGTGATGCATGATGCGTGAATCTTGCGCGAGGAAGTTATCGGGCTTTTGCAGACAGGCAAATCGTTTTGCGTTTGCGCCGCAGGTTCTCTAGTTTGGCCGGGCCAACTATGAACGCAAAACTGTTTTTCAAAACCGTTTTCCTGATCGCCATCCTGCTGCTGCTGGTAATCATGGGAATGCACAACCGGCAAGATGTGGAACTGGACCTTCCGCCGCTGCTGCCCAAGACACAAAAACTGCCAGCCGCGATTATGTATTTTGGATTCTTTGGAGTCGGTGTGCTCTCCGGCACGATTCTGACTGCCGGCGGTAAGCGCGGTGGCAGCCGGACGAAATCCGAATAGGGACCTGTTCCCACGATTTCTCCATGACGTTCTCGGAGTGAGGATGCGCGCTGGTCCGGAGAATCTCACTTCCGAGTAGCAGAGGCCACGATGACAAAGGCCAATGCGCCGATACATAGCAGCAGAGCAATCCCGGAGATGACAGTGCCGATAATTCCACAGACCTTTCCCCCGACACTCATCCCCCCTCCCGCTTTGCTCCATGAGACCTGCGTCCATTTGCTTTAGATCGCTGGAACCAGTAACCCAAGCAGTGATGACGACCCATACCCGTCCGAGAGCAAATGTCATCCAGCGGCCGAGTTCAGCGCGCGTGGCTAAAGGCCGCAAAACCAAACAGAAGGAAAAATCCGATACACGCCAGTATGCCTAGGCAAAACAAGATGGTCGCAATGATGCCGCAAATCCGTCCCCCAGTGGTCACGCCGCGACCGCTTGGGTCCATGGTGCCAGCGTCCATCTCTTTCAAATCGCCGGAGCCCATGATCCAAGCCGCGATGCCGATTGGCTGGCAAATGACCAGACCGAGAATGCCGAGCACCAGAATCAATGTACCGCGATGTGCTTTCATAGTTGGTAGGGTTAAAGGTTGATTTCTTTTACGAACGTCAGTTCAATCCCGCAAGCTTTTAATCAGAAATGAACATTCACGAGTATCAGGCCAAACAGTTGTTGGCACAGTACGGCGTAGCCGTACCGCAGGAAATTCCCTGCAAATCCATCGAGGAAATCCGGCCGGCAGCGGAGAAACTCCTGGCGAGCGGCAGTGCGCGCGTCGTCGTCAAATCGCAAATTCACGCCGGTGGCCGCGGTAAGGGCACGTTCAAGAACGGCTTCCAGGGTGGCGTCAAGATCGCGGCGAGCGCGGACGAAGCAGTGTCGTTCGCGAAACAAATGCTCGGCAACTTCCTCGTCACAAAACAAACCGGCCCGGATGGTCGTAGAGTCCACACGCTTCTGCTCGCCGCCGCTGCGAAGATCAAAAAGGAATTTTACCTCGCCGTGCTGCTCGACCGCGCGAACTCCCGCCCGCTCGTCATGGCCAGCACCGAAGGCGGCATGGACATTGAGGAAGTCGCCGCGAAAACGCCGGAGAAGATTTTCAAGGAGTGGATTGATCCCGCGGTCGGCCTGATGCCGTTTCAGTCCCGCAAGATCGCCGCCGCGCTCGGGCTGAAGGGCGACGCGTTCAACAGCGGTGTGAAACTCATCTCCGGCGTTTATAAAACCTGGTGGGAATGCGATGCCGCGCTCGTCGAAATCAATCCGCTCTGTGTCATCGAAGGTGCAGATGGCAAGGAAGGGATGATGGCGCTCGATGCGAAAATCTCTCTCGACGACAATGCGCTTTATCGCCACAAGAACATTCAAGAAATGCGCGACCTGAACGAAGAAGCGCCGTTGGAAATCGAGGCCAGCAAGTTCAATCTGAATTACATCAAGCTCGACGGCAGCATCGCCTGCCTTGTTAACGGAGCGGGCCTGGCGATGGCGACGATGGACATCATCCAGCATTACGGTGGCATTCCCGCGAACTTCCTCGACGTTGGTGGCGGCGCGAGCAAGGAGCAAGTGACGGCCGCGTTCAAGATCATCCTGCAAGACCCGCACGTGAAGGGCATCCTCGTGAACATTTTCGGCGGCATCATGGATTGCAACGTCATCGCCACCGGCATCGTCGCGGC
>CAZNOE010000043.1:0-17356 GCA_964574525.1 uncultured Bifidobacteriaceae bacterium | reverse complement strand
TGCGCTTCAGCAGCGGCTGGGAAACCACCGCGGCCGATTGGGAAGCGTTGGAGAAGGGTTTGGCGAAAGTCTATGGCGAGGTACATCACGGGAAATGAGACTCCACGGGAGCGTGTTTGCGGACGGTTTGAACACTTGCCCGCGGCGCGTATCGAAGCTAGAGTTGGAAGAACCCAAGCCGCAAAACCGAACAACGCACTATGATGACCCGACGCCAAGCCCTCAAGACCACCGCGCTCGTAGCCACGGCTTCCGCCGTTGTGCCCGCCGCATTCGCCCAACCCACCGCCGCCGCTCCAAGCGGCCCATTCACGTTGCCGGCACTGCCCTACGCCTTCGACGCGCTCGAACCGCACATTGACGCGCGCACGATGGAAATTCACCACGACAAACATCACGCCACTTACGTGACGAACCTGAACAAAGCCGTCGCCGAATCCCCCGAGCTCGGGAAAAAGTCGGTCGAGGATTTGCTGAAGGATTTGAATGCCGTTCCCGAAAAGATCAGAATGGCTGTCCGCAACAGCGGCGGCGGACATTTCAACCATTCGCTCTTCTGGCAGATGATGAAGAAAGGCGGCGGGGGCGAACCCAAGGGCGAACTGGCCAAGGCCGTTGATAAAACCTTCGGCAATTTCGCAGACTTCAAAACCAAGTTCAACGAAGCCGCGACGAAAGTCTTCGGTAGCGGCTGGGCGTGGTTGGTTCGCGATGGGCAGGATTTGAAGATTGAGTCCTCGCCGAATCAGGACACACCATGGAGCGCCGGGAAACATCCGCTCCTCGGCCTCGACGTTTGGGAGCACGCCTACTACCTGAAATACCAGAACAAGCGCGCCGACTACATGGCTGCCTGGTGGAATGTGGTAAATTGGGATTTCGTCGGCGAACGATTCGCGAAGCTCAAATAGAAACGCACATTAGAGTGCCGGCACCAACCCGGCGCAACGACGGCTACTGAAGGAACGCGCCGGATCGGAGAGCGGCGCTCCATTTTTTAATCCGTGCAATCCGTGTCATCAGTGGTTAAGATTTCCGGCCATGAAAACGAAACTTTCCCGCCGTTCGGCGCTGCGACAAATTACCGGCGGCGGCGCCGCTCTTGCCGCCGTGTCAAGCCTCTCGCATCGCCTCATCGCTGCCGACGAAGCGACCGGTTCCAAACTCAAAGGCCGCATCAACCACTCCGTCTGCAAGTGGTGTTATGGCAAGATCCCGCTCGAAGAATTTTGCCAGGCCGCCAAAGCCATGGGACTCCAGTCCGTCGAACTCCTCAAAGTGGAGGATTTTTCCACGCTCAAAAAATATGGTCTCAAGTGCGCGATGGTAAGCGGCGTACCCGGTGGCATCGAAAACGGACTCAATCGCACCGAGAACCACGATAAGATCGTCAAGTTTTTCGAGGAGACGGCTCCGATAGTGGCGGAGTACGGCTATCCGAACATCATTTGCTTTTCCGGCAATCGCAAAGGCTTGAGTGACGAACAAGGGCTGGAGAATTGCGCCATCGGTTTGAAGCGCGTCGCACCCATCGCGGAGAAATACAAAGTCACGGTCTGTATGGAACTGTTGAACAGCAAAGTGAATCACAAGGACTACCAGTGCGACTATTCCAAATGGGGCGTGGAACTTTGCAAACGCGTCGGCTCAGAGCGATTCAAACTCCTTTACGACATTTATCACATGCAGATCATGGAGGGCGATATTTGCGCCACCATCAAAGCCAACCACCAGTATTTTGCCCACTACCACACGGGCGGTGTGCCGGGCCGCAATGAAATTGATGACACGCAGGAGCTGAACTACGCGCTGATCATGAAAACGATCGTGGAAACCGGTTTCAAGGGTTTCGTCGCGCAGGAATTCATCCCCAAACGCCCGGATGCCATCGCCTCCCTAAAGCAAGGTGTGCAGATTTGCGATGTGTAGCCGGCCGAGGTCCGGTCACGGACTTTTCTTCGCCACCTGGCCGGCTTCCTCCATAATGACGCGGAAACCGACGTTGTAAACCGACTGCCAGGACGCGTAGCCTGCGCGGAAGCCAGTGGTGCTGCGCTCTGGCAAATCGCGCCAGGAACCACCACGCACGACTTTGCGATCCTGGCCAGGTGCGTAGTCGCTGCACGTCCATTCGGCCGCGTTGCCATGCATGTCGTGCAGTCCCCACGCGTTAGGCTGGTAACGGCCCGACGCAACGGTGACCAGCGCACCGTCGTTGAAGCGCCGGTCCTTCGGAATCCAGTCGTCGAACGCGGTCGGATTTTTCAACGGCACGTCCACAGTGTAGGGATCGCTGGCGAATTCGGTGAGCTTGGCGTCGGCGAGATTTGCGTGCCTGGAGAAGTCCGCATCGAAGCCGCCGAAGTTGAATGGCGTTTCGGTGCCGGCGCGGCAGGCCCATTCCCACTGTGCTTCGGTCGGCAAGGTGAAGCGCTCGCCGGTCTTCGCCGAT
The DNA here is from genome assembly GCA_964574525.1 of uncultured Bifidobacteriaceae bacterium. GTDB lineage: Bacteria > Verrucomicrobiota > Verrucomicrobiia > Limisphaerales > JADLHS01 > WYBW01. The sequence continues at coordinate 14,904 of CAZNOE010000043.1, read as the reverse complement.
AGCCACTGACAGAACGCCATCGCTTGTTCCCATGAAACGCGCAGGACCGGTTGCTCGGGCTTGTTCTCCGGATAACCACGCACGCCGAATTGATATGCATTCTTGTCTTCGACGCCGCTGTCGTGCGCCGGATCGAACGCGGCGAAGGTGCGGTTGTCCGTTTCGAACGCCGCCATCCAGAATGGTTTCTCAATGCGAACGCGCGCAGATGATCCTTTGCCGGCTTCGCCCGTAGCGCAACCCATCAGGAACTCGCCAGCCGGAATCAGTGAAAGCTGGATTGAAACACCGTGGCCGAGATCAACCGTGCGTCGTGTCCGTGCCCCGGCGGCCGCCTGGCGACGTCGAGCCTCGTCGGCAGCGAACGGCCAGCCTTGAACTGTTGGCGTGGGCGGCGCGCTTGCGAACATCGCCGGCGCGGCTTTCGGATTCTGCATTTCTTTCGGAGTTCGGCTTTCGGCCTTCGGACTCACCGCTTCCGGATCATCCTCCACATTCGCGTAGAGCTTGAGCAAATCGCGGCGGCGCTCGCGCTGCTTGCCGGGCTTGTCAATCTGCTCGCCCCACGTGCCGTGGTAGGGACAATTCAAATCAATCCACGTGATCAACCGGTCCCACGACTCGGCGTCGAGTTGCTCGCCGTGGTGGCCCTGCCGGAGCAATTGCACGAGGTCCGTTGTGTCGGCGTGAAACTCCATCGGCGTGAGCACGTGATAATCACCTTCGATGCCGTTACGACGCACCCAGCGTTGAAGTTCATTGTAGCCGACCGAGAATTTGCCCGCACGCGCCCCGCCGTTGCCGGGCGTTACGCTGCTCCAGTTCGTCAACATCACGTCGCCGCGCAGATCGCAGAGCCGCTTGCGGTTGGCCGTGGCCCAATCCGGGTTGTGACAGCTCACGCAATGGCGATCTATCACCGGCTGCACTTCGCGCGCATAACTGAAACCGCGCACCGGCCCGTACCAAGGCTGGATTTGCGAAGGTGCACGGGTCAAAGCGAGGGCGGACTTGGGCGGCGGCGCGGTGTTCTGACGTTCATGGCAGCCGGTGCACTGCATGACTTCACCCGGCATCGCGGTCATCCACGAACGCATGAGCTGGATGGCTTTGCCCTCAGCGTCGAGTGGCTGCATCGAGATCGGCGTATTCGCCGGCACGACGAATTTCGCCGAACCGTCTGCTTCAACCGGCACCGTGCCGAGCACGCGTTTGATATCCCACGGCCCTTCCGCGCCGACAACCCCGAGCAAACCGCCCATGCCTTGATACGCGAAGTGATACGTGAACAGGCGCAATGCCTTCACCGTGCCGCGCGGCACCCCGCGCAAACCGTCGCCCGCGTAAATGTCCTGGATGATGACGAGCCCGTCCTGGCGTTTGAGATCCACTTTGTCGGGAATCACCGGCGGCTTGGGCGAAGCGCGCAGCGGGACCGGCTCGAAGAGCGCCGCGTCGGCGAGTTGGGCGATGGGCACGAGATTGTCGAACGCGTCCACGAGGTAAATGCCCCAGGGTGCGTCGGGTGTCGGCTTGCAGGAGGCGAGGAAAAACTTGTCGCTGAGTGGAAATGGATGCAGGAACTTCGGCCAACTATCGAGCGTGAGGCCGTCGCGGATGAGCGGCTCGACCGGCTTGCCGTGGCCGGGAATGCGCTGCACCGCCGGACTGGCCTCGTGGCGGCCGCGCGCGGGATCGAACACCACCAACTCGCCCATGCGCGGATTATCGTGGTGACCGCCGATGACGGCGACGACCATGCTCGCATGACCGGGAATGGGCCGCGCGTAAAAGAATGAGTTCGGCCAATACGAATTGCTGCCGAGGAACTCCATCTGTTCCGTGCCGTCGGGATTCATGTGGAAGAGCAGGCGTGTGTTCGAATGGGGCGTGTCGGAGTATTCCCAACGGCTGTAGAGGACGCGCCCGTTGTTGAGCACCGTGGGACACCAATTGTGCTCCTGATCGAAGCAAAGCTGGCGTATGTTCCGGCCGCCGGCATCCATGAGGTAGAGATTCGCCACGTGCGAACTGCCGTAAACGCACGGCACGCCGACGAAGCAGGCGGTGGACGTGAAAATAATCCGGCCATCAGGCAGGTAGCAGGCGTCGTAGCTGTCCACGTCCGGCTGCTCGCCGGTCAACTGACGTGGCGTGGCAGCCGACGTCAGTCGGCTCTGATTTTCTGAAGTGGATTGAGCGGACTCACGTCCGCTGGTACGAAACCGGGAAGGGAGTGCCAACTCAAACACCTGCCAGCGCCCGTTCGTGCCGACGGACGAGAACAACAGCTTGTCCGCATCCCAATTCAGATCCATGTCACCGACAAAAATATCGCGATCGGGCTTGAAGCAAACGGTCAACTCGTTCGGATCGCCACGCAGCGACAAAACGCAAATCGAATCGTCATATCCATGTTTGGGCAACGAGGAGTTGCTCTCCCAGTTGCGCGGCAGACCGAGGTCCGGTCCGGTGTTGCTGCGTTTCACGAGCAGCAGCTTCCCGAAATCGAGCAGCGGATTGGCGCGGACCAAAGCCTCGTTTCGCAACGCCGCGAGTCCAGCTTTCGCCGACCCGGCCGATTCAGCCCGCTGGAGTTGTTGCTCGAATTCGGCCAGCCGGCGCAGGAACGCTTCACCCTGCGGATACCGTGAGCCGAAACTCCCGATCAACTCCCGAATGGCCAGGCGCAAGGCAATGACGTTCACCTCCGGCACCTGCGGCTGGAACAGCGGCGTGGGCGGAGGGTCGCCGAGCTTGCGCGCGTGGGGACGGCTTGGAACGAAGTTGTCCGGGATTTCCGGCGAGGAAAACTTGAGGCTCACGACGTGCGCGAAATCGCCCGCGCGCTGCAAGCGGACCGTGTGTTTGCCGGCGGGAATGTAGAGGTTCGCACCGTCCACCCATTTCGCCCCGCTGGTACTCCACGAGCCGGTCTCCGTGCCGCAGACCGACGCTGACATCTTGCCGTCAATCAAGAGCGTCACGGGCCGCGCCTTCGCGGCGGCGTAGCGGACGTCAAGTTGGTACGAGCTCGAAGCCGGGAATTCGATGTCGTATTCCGCCAGCACCGGCGAGCGCCCGCCGAAGGCGACCATCGGTTCGGCATCGGCGTAATCGGTGGTGAAGGTTTTGACGTTGCCCCGGTCGAAAGCCCAGGCGGGGATCTCGAAAGAGCCCGCGTGCGCAGCGCGGGCGATCAGAGTGAATGCCAACAATGCCAAAACGGAAATCCGAAATCGGCAATCCTTGGGCGAGGGCGTTGGTCTCTTTGCTTTTGCGTCCTCGCGTCTTTGAGTTCGTCTCGGTGACATAACGGTTCCTCAATGCCAGATTTCACCCCGCGTCGGGTCGCCCTTCACGTCGAGCACCTGAACACTGGATACCGTCCTCATTTTCTCGTGATTCGCTGAAGTCCACACCACGCGTTTGTCAGGCGTGATCTCGATCACATGCGGGGCTTTGCCAAACTGGCCATGGCCAAGCCAGTTCGCGATGACGGTGTTGCCGCCGGGCAGCCGCTGAAAGCCGGCGATAAACTTCAAACTGATGCCGGGCAGATCGTCGCCCTGCACCTGCCAGACAGTCTTGCCCGCCTTGTCCACCTCGAACACCCGCGCACCGCCAGGCAGATCGCCGCACGTGATAACGGTGTTTCCGTCAGGCAAGCGTGCCGCGCTGTGCGGTCCACCCGCCGCCGGGATTTCGCGAACGACCTTGCCGTCGGCGTCGTACTCGCGCACGACTTGCTCGCCGTAATGCGTCACGAGGTAACGGCCATCTGCGAGTCGGCGCGCGTTGCGCATGTAGAGGTGGCCGCCGTCCTTGCCTTCGGGCAGCAGGCGCAACTCCTTCGCGATGCGCCCCGACGGTTCGACTTCCAGCAACCGCCCGCTATTGCACTCGCCGATGAAGGTGTGGCCGTTGGCAAGCCGCTGGCAGGCATAAATCTCGCTTTTCGACTGGTAATCGAAAACCACCCGCAGGTCGCGGGTGACTTCCTTAACGCCGTGTCCGGTGTTGAACAACAGATTCCCGTTGGGCAGCACCCACAGGTCGTTGCAGCTCGTCGTCTGGTATTCCCACGCGACCTTCCCGTCCGGTGCGACGATGAACACCTTGCCTTGCGTGTAGTCGGTGCAGGCGAAGGCGTGCCCATTCGTTGGCGTCGCCTGGGCCAGACCGATCGTCAAACCTGCGAATACAAACGTGCCGCTGAGAAATCTTCGCATGATAAATCAATTCCCGTCGAGCGCCGCGGTTTGCCTGGTCACGGTTGCACGGAGTGGCGGGCTGCGTTGACCATTCGCGATCAATGTCAACGCGTAGTACCGATCCCCCGGTGGCGCCGCCGGATCCAGGTAATCGAAGCGAGTCAGCGAAACCACGTGATTTGCGTCGTCCGGCGTGAAGCCGGGCTGGCTGCCGCGATGCAACTCAAACGTCAATCCGCTCAAGTCAGACCGGTGATCCCAGGACAAGTGCACGCCTTTGGTAGTCGCCGTGGCGCGAAATCCCGGCAAGCGCTCCGGCAGGGCGAGCGCGATGAGTTGCCGGCTTTCGCCCGGGATGATTTTTGCTCCGGGCATGTCCACGCGCGGCTCGGCGAGCGCGAGTTTCCGGCCCTGACGCAATATCGCGAGCATGGACTGGTAATGCTCATTTTGCGTTGAGGCGAAACTCACCACGGGCGGGCCGGAACGGTCCGGCGCGGCATAGGTCCGGCGGGCAAAAGCTTCGACCGGCTGCACGGCGTGCGCGTAGCCGTTGACGAGTTGGCGAACACGTTGCTGCCTGGGATTCAGCGTGCGGTCGCGACAGAAGCTCAGCCCGCAGCCGTCCGCCCCCGCCGCCAACGGCGCGCGCAGGATGCGGCTCAGTTCGGGTTGCTCCAGATTGACCCAATCCTCTTCGTAAAGCAGCGGGTTGCCTTTCGCGTCGCCGTGACAGCGCATGCAATCGGCGCTCCGCATTTCCGCGACCAACGCTTCGCGAGTTTCCTTCCAGCCTTTCGTCGCACAGCCGCTCGCAGTGGAGTCCCAGGTGCCGTGATAAAGACCGTTGCTGTCCATCCAGGCCATCAACAAGTCCCGCTCGGCGCGGGCGAGTTTGACCTCGCCGTGATCTTTCATGAGTAATTGCGCCAGCGGGGCCGCGCCCGAGCCGTGAGCGCGGGGCGGAAAAATCTGGCACGACCAGAGAGCGGTGCCGTTCATGCAATCAATCCCTGCGATCAGGGTGGCCTCGAGCTGGCGTTCGCGGCGGCTGACGAGGTTCTCGTAACTGATGCTGAAGTGCTCGGTCCACCCGCCGGTCAAATCCAGGCCGGCGGCGATGTCCTTCTCGCCGCCATGACAACTCACGCAATGCCGGTTCAGAATCGGTTGCACCATCGTCGGATAATCCAGATGGCCGCCGCCCCACGACTCGAGCTGCAAGCGATTGGGCGGTCGCGACAAAACTTGCAACAGCCGCTGGTCCGTCGGAGGTGCGCTGGATTTGTCCTCGTGACAACCCACGCACGCGCGAGTCGTCCCGGGCGCCGCCTGGATGAACGAGCGCATGCTCTGGACGAGCCGCCCCTCCGCGTCCAGCGCCTGAAGATAAATGGCCCGCCCCGACGGCACCTCGAAATAAGCCGAGCCGTCTTCCGCAACCGGGACAACGCCGAGAAAGTTTTTCGCGCTGAACGCCAGCGCGGCGCTGACCAGGAACGTCTGATTGTACGGGCTGCCCCCCATCGTGGACGGGCTGACGCGCGAGGTTTCTTCGATGACGCGCAGCCATTTGACCTCACCGCGCTTCACGCCGGTGAGTCCCTGGTAAATATCCTGAACCAGAAGCCGTCCAGTCGTGGCTTTCCGGTCTATGGTGGGCTGAACGACCGGTGGAATTGGGCGAGGCTTCACGAGCATGGGCGAGTGAAGACAGATTTCGGGATCCGCGAGCAAGGTGATGCGATGCCCGCCGCAGTCCAACATCTGGAGGAAGTTGCGTTTCGCGCCAGCCGGCCGGCCGCTGAAAATGACCACGTCCTCATTCAACGGCCATGGCTCACAGGAATCGCCGAGGTCGTAGGTGGGCTGGTCGGGGTGCTCGAGATTGGTCAGCGCCTTCGGATCGTTCTTGCCGACTCGCGCGTCCAGGAACGCGATCGAACCGCGGGGCGTTCCATTGTGCTTGGCGAGCGTGGCCACGATCAGCGGTGAATTGGGAACCGGCCGCGCGTCCAGGATGGCTTCCGGGAAGACCATGTTGTTGGCGTAGAGCGCGGTTTCCTGCGCGCCGTCCGGGTTGCTGGTCCAGAGCGACTGGATGGTCAACGCGTTCTTGTCAATGTACTCCCACCGCCCATAAAGCAGCCGTCCGTCCGGCAGCACGGCGGGATCGAATTCGTTGACGTAGTTGACGGAAATCGGGTGGATGTCCGTCCCGTCGGCATTCATCACGTGCATCACGGCCACGCCGGTGTTGTTGCAGGGCACCAAACCGCTCAGGCGCGTGGACAAAAATACGATGCGGCCGTCGGGCAGATAAGCCGGCGCCACATCGTGCTGGCCGTGTTGCGAGCCTTTGTAAGCGACACACGTTGGCCCGGGATCCGTCACACGCCGGAGCTTTTTCCCATTGATGCCGATCTCGTAAATGCTCGTGTTGCCTTCGGGTTGGCCCTTGAAGCAGAACAGCACGCACCTGGCATCCCAGGAAAGTTCGGGATGGCTGTACACGCCGATGCCAAGCGTCTGCGGAGTCGTCGGATCAATCACCGGGCGGATGCGCCATCGCTCTCTTGGCGCCGCCGGATTTTCCAGCACGTAAATGCCACCCCCGCCCGGCGGCCATTTATAGTACGTGTCATAGATGTGAATGCCGGTGTAGGAATGGCGTTTGAGGAAAAGCAGCGGCGCATCCAGCAAGCGTTGGAGTTTCGCTTCCGCTGCGGCGGCGGGAGCTGCATCGGCGGCTCTGGCGTGCGGAGCGAAGGCGCAGCAGCAGAGGACAATAACCAGCCCGATGATTCTCCACGGTTGACCAACGCGATGAGCACGGCGCAGGTTCCCAATCTGCGCCACATCAAAAGTGAGCCTCATCTTCAATCTCATCGTTCTCCACGCGCCACCGTCTGCTTCGGCGACCGCTCGATCAACAACCCCGCTGAACCGCGTCGTAGCTCGATCAACTCCCGCTCTTGCTCGTCGCTGAAATGGCCGAGCCGCTGCGCGTACGTGTCGAGCCAAGTCAGCAACCGCTCACGCGCGTCGGCGTCGAAATGAACTTCGTGATGTCCTTGCGGCGAATCAAGCAGAGCCAGCAGCGCGCTGCGTTGCGCGATGCCATCGCCCGGCACCGAGAAGCCGCGCCGGTAGGCGGCCCAAACCTGGTCGTGCACGCTTGGTTTGCCGAAGGAGACCAGTGTGTCGTAAGCCTTCGCCGGCGTGAGATCGAACTTCGCCGCAACGGCATTCGTCGCTTGCGCGTGGTGACAACTCACGCATTGGCGATCCAACACGGGTTGCACGAGATGATCGAACCGCAGGGGCCACGAACCTTCCGGGCCGGCCGTCAGGCGGGAGGGTTCACGCGAACTGGCGAGGGCCGCTTTCACCGGAGGCGCCTGCTGGCGCGGTTCATGGCAACCAATGCAACTGAGGGTCTGGCCGGGCTGGACATGCGTCGCGCCGCGCATGGTTTGCACCGCGACGCCGCGCTCGTCGAGCGCCTGGAAAAACACAATCACGCCGGCCGGCACGCGGAAATACGCCGAGCCGTCTTCCTCCACGGGCACCGTGCCGAACACGCATTTGCCCGGGTCATCGCGCGTGATGCCCATGTTTGGGAAGTTCATCGTCGGGTGCGTCTTCGCCGGCACCGCGACGATGCGGAGTGTTTTGATTTCACCGCGCTGCACGTCCTTCAAGCCACGATAAACGTCGGTCACCAGAAAGTTGCCTTCCTTCGCCGCGCTGCCGGCCAGCTGGCTGGCGATGATGGGCGGACGCTCGCGCGGACGAGCGGGAATCGGGTCGCTGCAACTGATGTTGTCGTCGATCCATAGCAATTCGCGAGTGCGCGTGGCCGCGTCGTACAGATAGAGCGCCATGCCATTCCTCGGCCGTTGCACGTCATGCCAGCGGCTCCAACCGTCGCGCCCCTGCACCAGGAAACCCTCGGCTCCCCACGCCACCAAGTAACAGCGCTCGTTGAGCGGCCAAGGATTCGCGTAGGAAGTTTGCGGCCAGCCTTCGATTTCCGGGAAAGTCACTTCGGGGGTCAGGCGCGTGATCGGTTCGCCGCCTTCGAGGCCGGCGCTCGGATCGAGCAACGCGAGGCTGCCCATGGTTTGCGCGTGATGCGCACTGCCGGTGAAGACGAGCTTGTGCGAATCGGGAATGGGCTTCGCCTCGAACGTGCAGTACGGCACTTTGGTGTAGTTCTTGAAAACCATTCGCGCGTCGGTGCCGTCAGGATTCATCGCCCAGAGGCCCATGTAAGGCATGTTGTCGCGGTCAATGTAATCCCAGCGCGAGTAAATGATGCTGCCGTCGTGCGCGATTTCCGGCGTCCACTCGAACATCTCGAAGAGCGAAATGGCGACGAGGTCCGAGCCGTCGGCGTTCATCGTGTGCAACGTGTAAACCGCCACGGGCCGCTCCGGTCCGCCGCCGCAGCGAACGTAGGAGTCCGGCATGTCAGGCCGCGCCACCGTCCGCGCCGCGCTGTCGCGACCGACCTGCAACGATTGCCCGCGCCGCGTGCTGAGAAAAACGATGCGGTCGTCCGGCAGATACCGTCCGTCGAAGTCGTCGTATTTGCCGCGCGTGATCTGGCGCAGGCCCGAGCCGTCGAGGTTCATTTCAAACAGATGATAGAACGCGTTCTCCGGCACGTTGGATTTGTCGAGCTTGTTGGCTTCCGCAGCTAGGTGCGCGTAGTATCGGCACCAGGCGAACAGCACTTTTTTGCCGTCGTAGGAAAGTGTTGGGCGCAGAAAGCTGCCCGGCTCTTTGAACGAAGTCGTGAGGCATTGCTCCGTCGGCGAATCGGTCGTGAAGCCGCGCAATAGGTAAATCCCGCCGCCCGGTTTGGACCACCAGCCGTAATACTGGTCGGACATGTGATTGAAGCTGCCAGGAACGCGCTTGGTGAAGAGCAGCGTGTCGAAGTCGCGCAACAGGGGATTGCGCAACGCAAGCTGGCGCTGGAGGCGGCGGGCTTCGAGGAAAAGCGGTTGGGCGGATTGGCCGGCGGGGAGATTGGCGAGAGTTTTCGTGAGAGAGGTGATCGTTGTGAGGGCGTTGCGTTCACCCTCACCCTGACCCTCTCCCTGAGGGAGAGGGGACAGTTTTCGTCCGCTCCGATTCGCTCGTGAGTCTTTTGTGCTATCTCCGACTCCCGATTTCTCCAAGACCGGCGAACGATTCTCCCTCTCCCAGCGGGAGAGGGCCGGGGTGAGGGAGAGCGTGCCGCGGTCCTCATCGGCTAATCGTTCGCATACTTCCAGTGAACGCTTCGCGCATGCGGCCCAATCCACCGCCTTTCGTTGCTCGTGCGAAACCGACCATTGCGAGACGCTGCACTGGTCGGCGGGTTGATGCAACGCAAGGTTCTTCAGCGGATCGGCGACACCGAAAACCTCCACCTCGTCGAGATCAAAGTAACTCGTGCCCGGCAGGGCCAGGCGGACGAACCGCGCCGACTCGTTCTGCAACGCCACGACCAGCGGCTGGTTGTCCTTGAATCCCAGAAACACCGTGCCGTCGTGCTGATAAACCTGCCGGAACTCCTTGCCGTCGTCCGACAGCAACACCTTGATGCGCGCTGCGCGCTCGGCGGTGGCGGTGCGATTCCAGACCACGACGCGCGCGATGCCTTGCACCTGCCCCAAATCCACCTGCCACCAGGGATTCTTTGAATTGTCCGTGTGAAAGCCCCATTCGCCGTTCTTGATGCCGTCGCAACCGCCGGCGGCATCGGCTTTCGTCGTGACGAGCCCGCCGAGTTGGTCCTGCGCGGCGACTTCCTCGGCCAGCAGCCAGTCGGCCTCGATGCGCTGCTGCCAGGATTCCCGGGTGGTCGCGGGCGCGGTGGTGAACACCAGCGTGGCGAACGCGACTGTGGCGATGGCGGTCGCTCGGCTTTGTCGGTGGGTTGGAGTTTTCATGGGTCTAATGGGCGCTGTGTTCGGAAGGCGACATGGCGCGGGCGTTCATGGCGAGGTTTGGCGCTTGGACAACACAACAGCAACCTCCCGAAGCAGCACCTCGGGAAGCCGCATGGAAGCAACACCATCCTGGTTAGTAACGTGCCCCCAGTTCTCGCGTTCATAGAACCGCACGGTCAATTTCGGCATGTTCTGATTATTCGTCTGCCATTCTCGAACCGCGCCCAGCACTTTCTCCTGCCGCACGGTATTTGTGACGCCATACACGGTTAGCACCGCCGAGTTTCGTCTCGCGCTGCAATACACTGGTGGCCTGTTTGAGTCCAAAACAGACTTGCTATCGAAGGCTACGTGCCCCTCCACAAAGCAACGGAGGGTGTAGCTCTGCTGCCTTTCCTTGGCCGAGGGAATCGCATGAACGAACGTGTACAAGACCGCGCACCAAGCCAAGAGCAGAAAACCTCCAATCAGCACGACGGACCAAAAGCGAGATCCCAATTTCATGGCGGAGTTAGATTTCTTGGCGCCGGCGCCGCATTGATCAGTTGAAGCTAGGTTTTCACCGGTTCACCCAGCGCAATCACATCCTTGCGAATGCGCGCCAAATCGGCCGTTTCCAGGTTCAGTTCGCCTGCCTTCGCGTTCTCGGTGACTTGCGCGAGGTTCCGTCCGCCGGCGAGGACGTGCGTCACGCCGGGTTGGGCGGCGGTCCACGCGATGACGAGTTGCGAGAGCGTGCAGGCGTATTTGTCCGTGAGGTCCTGCCACGAGGCGAGCAGGTCGAGAACGCGCCGGCGGTTCACGGGGATCAGCCAGTCGTTCCACCCGGTGTTGCTGCGGAATTCGCAGGGCTGAAAGACGCGGTCCATGCCGATCTTACCGGTGAGCAGGCCCTGTTCGAGCGACATGTAGGTGAGCGTGGCCAGGTTGTGCTGCGCGCAATGCGGCAGGATGTCCTTCTCCGCCTCGCGATGGAGCATCGAGTAGCGGAACTGGTCGCTCACGATGCTGCCGCAACGGACGTTCTCCTTCATCTCGTCGAGCGACACGTTGCTCACGCCGATGGCGCGGATTTTTCCCTGCTGCTTGAGCTTGAGCAGCACGGCCATGGTGTCGGCGATGGGCGTGTGGTCCGGCGGCATGGACGGCCAATGCGTCTGGTAGAGGTCAATGCACTCCACGTCGAGCCGGTGCAGGCTGTTTTCGATTTCGATTTGGATGGTGTCGGGCCTGAGGCTGCGGTTCATCTTCTTGCCGTCGAAATCGGCGAAGAAACTGCCGCGCGCGTCCTCCCACCACAGGCCGCACTTGGTGGCGAGGATGGCCTGGTCGCGCCGGCCCTTGATCGCGCGGCCCACGACGCGCTCGCTACGGCCCCAGCCATAGGCGGGCGCGGTGTCAATGAGGTTCATGCCCAGGTCAAGCGCCGCCTGGATGGTGCGCACTGACTCCGCATCGTCGGTGTCCGCGCCCCAGGTCGGTCCGCCCCCGAGCACCCACGCGCCAAGCCCGACGATGGAGGCAGCGAGGTTCGAGTTGCCGAGTGGCTTGTATTTCATGGTCAGTTCTCGGCAGAGCTTTTGTTTTTCATTCCAAGACCGGAGGAACGATCTCTCCGCGAGCCTGCGCGGTGGTGTTTTCATAGGCACCGTAAAACTCCGAGTTGCAGTCGAGCCACAGCGTGACCCGGTGCCAGTCTTCGGGCGAAAGCTTCACGCCGTGGTGCCGATCGTCCAGAAACGGCAGCAACGGCGAAGCGCGCGCGCCAAACTTCCCGGCGACCGTCCGGCTGCCGCCGCGCGCCTGGTTGCGGATGGAGCCGTTGCTGACATCGAAATAAAAACCGTAGGCGCCCGCGAGGTTGGCGTAGGAGCGGGTCCAGCCGTTTGTGCCCTCGATGACTCCGCGCACATCCAGCGCTTGTTTGTCCCGGTGGCAGTCCACGCAGTTTTCATCCAGCACCGGTTGCACCAGGCGCACGAAGTTGAAGGGATTGGATCCGGCCGCGTCCGGCTGGATTTTCGACGGCGCCCGTTGCATGGCGAGGGGCGTTTGCTCGCTCCGCCGCGGGGCGCGGGTTCGCGGTTCATGGCAGCCCTGGCAGGTCAATCGTTCGCCGGGATGAAGATAAGTGTCCGAGCGCATGGATTGCACGGCCAGCCCCCGCCCGTCCAACGCCTGAAAGTACAGCGGCTTGCCCGCGGGCGCCTCGAAGTAAGCGCTGCCGTCGGCTTCGACCGGCACCGTGCCCAGCACCGCGCGCGCATTGCTTTGCTCGGCAACGCCGATGCGCGGCTGGTTCGGTGCGGGCGTGCTCTTGGGCAGAACCTGGATGACGCGGAGCGCCGTGATCTTCGTTCCCTCCGGCCACGCGGAGTCGCTGTCATACACGTTCATCAGCGCGACGGTCGCCGGGCGGTCCGGCTGGTCGGTTCGATTCCGGGCCTCCGCCGTCTGCAAAGTGCCATCCGGGATCACCGGCGGTGTCGGACGCGGGTTGAGCGGAACGGGACTGACACACGAAATCGCCGGATCACGGTAGAGGAGTTCCTTGTTGCCAAACCGGTCCATCCAATAGATGCCCCGGTTCTTCGCCGCCGGGTCATACACGCAAAAGTAATCGTCCTCGCTCAGCGGCCAGGGCGTGCCATAGACCATGCATTCGGCGATGGGTTTGAGGTGTTTCTCCGCTTCCGGGAACGGCACATCCGGCGTCAGGCGCGTCAGTTGTGACTCCGCGCCGTCGTCTTCGATTTGCGGATCAATCAGCACCAGCGAGCCAAAGGCGTGACCGTGGTGCGCGGCGGCGGTCGCCACGAATTTGCCCGAGCCTGGAATGGCGCGGATGTCCATCTCCATCCAGGGACGGCTCTCGCGTTGCGTGGGATAGTTGCCGTGGAACGAGCGCGGATCCGTGCCGTCGGGCCGGCATGCCCACGGGTGATGGGCCATGTTGGTGTCGCGGTCCACGTAATCCCAGCGCGTATAAACGATCCGGCCGTCCGCCGTGATGCTGGGCTGCCACTCGTGTGTTTCGTGGAAGCTCAGGCAAACGATGTCGCTCCCGTCGGCGGCCATACCGAACAGTGTGTAGGTGGGGCAGTGCCGGCCACACCGCAGAAAGCCGCCCCGGCGCTCGCTGACGAACACGATGCGGCCATTGGGGAGGAAGCACGGATCAAAGTCATTCCACGAACCATCCGTCAACTGGATCAACCTGGTGCCGTCGGTGTTGACTTTGAAAAGGTGGTAGCTCGCCGTGGGCGACCATTCGAGGTCTTTGCCCCTGGCCTCCGTCCAGGCGAACAGGATCGTTCGCCCGTCGAACGACACCTCCGGCGAAAGGAACGCGCCGCCCTCCAACTTGCGGCCCTTGAGCCGACCTTGTTCGACGACGGAATCTTCCAGGAGGTTGACCAACGCTGGATTCGGCCCCAGCGGATCGCTCAGAACCAACAACCGCCCGCCCGGTTTGGCGTTGAACCCGTAAAACTGGTCCACCATGTGATAGACACCCCCGGCATCGTGCCGCGTGATGAAGAGAAGCTGCTTCACCTCGCGTAGCAGAGGATTGCAGAAGGCGATTTCGCGAACCAGCCAATGAGCTTCAAGGTAGATTCCGCTCAACTCCGCCTCGCGAACCTTGCCGCCGGAATCAGTTCTTTCCAATCGAGTTTCAAGCTCGTGAAGTTTCTTTTCCAGCGCGCGCAGCCGAACGGCGCCGGCTTTGGGTCGCAGCCGCGTGGCGAGTTCCCGCCCCCGTTGAAACACGGCCCCCGTGTTTACCACCGAAATGCCGCGCTCGCGCCGGATCCAGTCCGCTTCCACCAATGCCTTCATCGGGGCATACGGGCGCACGGCGACGGTGGCGGGCGGGTTCGCTTGCAATGGAGCCGCCTCAGCCGTCTGGCCGGCCAGCCACAAACCAAGACCTGAAATCCAGTGGATCGTTTTCACGAATTCCTCAATCCGACTCCCGCTCAACCGCGACGAAAGCGATTCACTTCCTCGCGGGTTGATACCACAGCGATTCCCAATATCTCCGTTCCGTTGCGTAAACATCCACGCCGGCCGCCGGACCTGTGTCGGCGGCCAGGATGCCGTAGCGCTTCATCTCCCGAACCCAATCCTGACGCGGGCGAAAGTCGGCCATGTCAAAGCGCGTCATTTGCTCAAGCCGTTCCTTGCCTGCGACAGAAAGCGCCAGAAGTTTTTGGTAGTCCGCCTCACCGGCGTCGCCGAAGACGGTCACCGGCTTCTTAGTCTTTGGCTCGCGACAGAGTCCCCAACCGCCTGCCGCTTCCGCCAACGGAGCGAGCAGGAGAATGGATTTTTCGGGCTGCGAGAGATTGAAAACGATGTGGCGGCTCGTGTTGAGTCGCGGATCATCGAGTTGCGGCAGCCAGAAAGAAACGCCGCGTTCGTCCGCTAGGCCATGAGGCAACAACCGTCCAGGCTGGTCGTGGCAACCGGCGCAGCGGCGGACGATGACTTCAGCCGCAGCCTTCGTCGCGGGCCAGTCCCGGTCTGTGTTGACCATCTCGTTTTCCGCGTAACCGCCGATCATGCCGCTGCCCAGCGCCGCATAGGTGCCGGGATAAGCCGCGCCGGACTCGATCCATAGCCGCAACATTTGCTTCTGATGCGCGGTGGCTTTGACTTCGTAATGCGAGCCGTCGAGCATCCGGAGAATTCTGCTGGCCGATGAACCGAGCGTGCGCGGCGCATAGCTGCTGACCGCT
>CAZNOE010000042.1:8723-17688 GCA_964574525.1 uncultured Bifidobacteriaceae bacterium | reverse complement strand
ATGATTCACGCACCATTAACACCGGGTATGATCCCTATTTCTTGCAGACTGAATTGGAAGTCATCCAATCCCAAGTTGTTCTCCGCAAGGTCGTCGAGCAGTTGGATCTGAACGCTGCCTGGGGGAAAAAA
Organism: uncultured Bifidobacteriaceae bacterium; assembly: GCA_964574525.1. Classification (GTDB taxonomy): domain Bacteria; phylum Verrucomicrobiota; class Verrucomicrobiia; order Limisphaerales; family JADLHS01; genus WYBW01. Next base: position 17,557 of record CAZNOE010000042.1, on the reverse strand, counting down.
TACGCGGGGGGAGAAAGGCTAAAGAGCTCAGAGGCAATTACGTTTCTTAGAGGTCGCATGGATCTGCGGCCCGTCCGCAACACCAGCCTGATCGCGATTACCGTCTACAGCGAAGACCCCAACGAGGCGGCAAGGCTCGCCAATGCCATCGCTGAGGCGTACCGCGAACATCGGCTGCAGCAGCAAAGCGAACTGGCCAAGCGTGGCGTCGTGGCGCTCCGAGAGCAATTCGACGAGCAGGAACAAAAGGTTGGTCAAGGTCAAAAGGAGGTGGACCGGTTGCGCAAGAACCTCAACATCTCTGATTTCGATGCGATGGGTAATTCCCCTTCCCCGATGATGGACGCCGACGTGGTGCGGCGCCTCCAGGGGGATTTGATTTCCGCCAAGACAATGTTGGCGAGGGAAGAAACTTCATTGAACGAATTGATAAAGCTGACCCCTCATCGCCGCCGTGATGCCCTGCAGACCTCGGTGGGGCCGGACACCGAATTAAACACGCTGCTAGCGGAATTAAACGTGGCCGAGCAGAGATTGCTCAGTGCGCAAAAGGACTACGCGCCGGATCATCCGGCCTACCAAAGCCTCAAGGCAATGGCTGAGGATTCGAGCAACCGGGTCGCCCTTCGTGTGGAAGGCGTCATCATCGGACTCTCCAATCGGGTGGCCGGTATCCGCGCAACCGTGGACAGACTCAAAACCGAACTCGAAGCTGCCCGGGAGACCGACATCAAGAACGCCGAAGTTGCCCGCCCATATTACCAAGCCAAACGGCGCTTGGAGGAATTGCAACGCTTTCAGACGCTCCTCAACCTGAAGATGGCTTCCGAAAAGGTTGACATGAGTCTGCCCAATTCCACGTTGGTGGAAATCATAGACCGCGCCGAGCCGGCCTTCCGCGCTGTGCGTCCGAACAAACCTTTGAACCTCTTCATGGGCGCGGTTGTCGGAACGCTGTTGGGTGCGATTGCTGGCGGAGCAGTGGCTTGGGGCAGATTTCGGGCAAAACGCAAGATGCCAAGTCCCGCTCCGGCGGCGTAAGCATTGGCGCGGCGTCCGTGTTTCGTGCTCTGCACCGGCATTTCGGAATCCGCCATACAGTCTGGTACTACTGACGGATCCCGTTCTTGAAGTCCCGACCTTGGTGAGAAAACCTATGCTCGGAAGAATGAGCCGATTGCTTCGCTCGCGCGCGTCGCCGTGGCCTGTATTCTTCAACGTGTTTTTCATCGCGTTTCTGCTGGTTGTCAGCATGACGGCTCTCCTCACATTCATTTTGCCTGTATCCTACAGCAGCATCGCTCGCATCAAAGTGGAGACAGATATAACTGAAGCGGAGGGAAGGGAACGACCGCAAGGCACATCCAGTCTCTCCAATTCCGATTTGATGCAGAAAGAAATCGAGATGATTCAGTCTCCAGCAATTCTGGACAAGGTCATTCGAGCGTTGGATCTGAACACTGTGTGGGGCAGAAAACTCGCTGGCGGCAAGAAGCTAGAAATGTCCGATGCTATGGCACTGCTCAAAGATCGGCTGGAGGTTTGCTCTGTTGGCGACACAAACTTGATCGAAATTCGTGTCTTCGGTGAGGATCCACATGAAGCGGCCGACGTCGCCAACAGAATTGCGGAAGTTTATTGCGAATACCGCTTAGAGAAAAGCCGCCAGTCGCCGAATGACGGAGACAAGATTTTGAAGGGCAAATTTGACGATCAGGTGCAGCGCCTCCGCAAGGCACAGAAGCAAGTGGATCAGCTGCGCGAGGAATTCAAGATTTCCGATGTTGATGCGGCGCGAAATTCTCGGTCGCCGATAATCGAAGCCGATGTGGTGCGGCGCTTACAGGGCGAGTTGATTACGTACAAAACGATGTTGGTGAGGGATGAAACTTCACTGAACGAATTGACAAAGCTGACGCCCGATCGTCGCCGTGATGCCCTGCAGACCTCAGTGGGGCCGGACACCGAACTGAACACCCTGCTCGCTGAATTAGGCATCGCCGAACAGACACTGCTCAGTTTGAAAAAGGACTATGCGCCGGACCACCTGACCTACCAGACCGCCACAGCAATGGCCGAGGATTCGAGTAACCGGGTCGCCCTTCGCGTGGAAGGCACCATGATCGGCCTCGCCAACCGCGTCGAAGGAGTGCGGGCGATAGTGGGCCATCTCAAAACTGAACTCGACACCGCTCGGGAAACCGACATTAAGAACGCCGAAAGTGCTCGTCCGTATTTTGAAGCCAAACAGCGTTTGGAAGATCTGCAACGCTACCGCGCGATTCTTGCCATGAAACTGGCGTCTGGAAAGATCGAAGAGCCACTACTCCGGTGCATCCCGGCCGAAATCGTGGACAGGGCGGTGCCAGGCACTAAACCGGTGCGGCCCAACATGCCGGTGACACTCTTATTGGGAGCGGTTGGAGGGGAGATCATGGGGCTAATCGCCGGAGCGGTAGCCGCATTGGTCGCGTTATTGATCAGGAGGAGCAACGCACGAAAAAAGTCCGCGCAACCCTGATGTGCTTGCGCACCCGCGTTGCTCACTCCTCCGAAAACAAGTATTCCAAATCCGTCTTCGTCAGGCTGCGGGCACAAACCAAATCGTGGAGGATGGATAACCCTTCGTCGGTTTCGCCTTCGCGCAACGCATGGAACGCCTCGGAGAATAACGCGCCTTCAGACTCCGCATCGCGCTTGATCCGCCGAAGAATGGTCTCCCGGTATGACCGCGTCGGGCTCATTTACTCAAACAAATCGCTGTGCGTACCGGTGCGTTCGAAACAAACATGGTTGCCTGCAACGGTGTAAATGAGAACCCAGTCCGATCCGACGTGGCAATCGCGGCTGCCGTGCCATTCGCCGCGCAGCGGATGGTCGCGGAATTGCGGTGGCAAAGACTCGCCGTCAATCAGCAGATCGAGCACGGCTTTGAGCCTCGTGAGATCTTCCCCCCGTCGGGCCGCCAGCTTCACGTCCTTCTTGAACTGCGAACGTGCGGCTGAAAGTTCTCACATGCCCAAGTCGGCGTAGAGTTCACGTTTCGTGGAGAAGTGTTTGACACTGCGTCCACGCCGGCTGTTCCGGAGAGATCGAGCCGTCAGAGCATTTGGCATCTCCACGGCGAAGGGGAGACCGCGCCGCAGTTTGATTTGCCGGTAGAGCAAGTGGGCGGCTTCGGAAGCGCTCAACCCCAACTCGGCAAGAATGTCTTCCACTTCCGTCTTGAGGTGGGGTTCAACCTGCACACGAATGGTGGCTGTCTTGCTCATGTCAGCGACCCTGACCCGAACGCCGGTCTGTCTCAAGTCTTTGCTCAACTCCTCCGCGCTGCGAGTTTAGCGCCCGCGAACAGGAGGTTCTCTACCGACAAATCCTCGTCAATGGCCGGCCAATGCACCCCAAGCCCCCCGACGACGAGGCGCCACTTCTTTCGTTGTGCCGGGGTCGCCTGGCTCAGCCGGGGGTAGCGCTTCACGTCCACCTTCACACGGCTGCCGTTCGTGAACTGGGCCACGAGTGCGTCGCTCTCGAACGTGACTGCGGTTAGACGCAGCGGCTTAGAGGTGCCCGAAGCGGGCGCGCCATTGGTCGAGGAGGAACTCGTGGCATTCTTCGATGATGCGGCAGATTTTGTTGAGTTCATGTTGCTTGAAACCTTCATTTCGGCTCAGCGCAATCGGTTGCAGCCAGAAACTTACAGGCGCCGTCGCCCTTTTCAACGTGGATATGCGGAGGCTCAAATTCATCTGCGAAGTAGAAATGAAAGCGATACCCATGTTTTCGCAAAACCGTCGGCATGACTTGGTTTATTCCTCCGCAAACAAGTATTCCAAATCCGTCTTCGTCAGGCTGCGAGCGAAACCTTCTTCGCCGAGGACGTCGGCGATTGTTTGCGCCTTGCTCTGTTGCAATTCCCAGATTTTTTCCTCAACGGTGCCGGGCGCGATGAGCCGGTAGGCGTTGACGGTTTGTGTCTGGCCGATGCGATGCGAGCGGTCAATGGCCTGCGCCTCCACCGCTGGATTCCACCACGGATCGTACAGCACCACGTAGCTGGCGTTCGTGAGATTCAAGCCCGTGCCCGCGGCGCGGAGGCTCAGCAAAAACACGCCCGGCGTCGCGTCGGCCTGGAAAGCATTGACGACGGCCTGCCGATCCTTGGTCTGGCCGGTGAGGATGTGTGTGTTGATCTGCCGCTCGCGGCATTCCTTTTCGAGGATGTGCAACATCTGGACGAACTGGCTGAAGACCAGAACTTTTTGCCCTTCCGCCAGCAATGGTTCGAGCAATTCGTACAAAGTCTCGGTCTTGCCCGAAGGCGTATCGTTGCCGACGAGTTGCGGATGGCAGCAGACCTGGCGCAAGCGCGTGAGCGCCGCCAGCACGTGCATTTTGCTCTTGTTGAGGCCCTGCTCGGCGACGGCCTGCATGATCTGGTCGCGGCTGCGGCGCAGTTCGGCGAGATAGAGTTTGCGCTGCTCGTCGCTGAGCGGACAATCGCGGCGCTGTTCGATGCGGTCCGGCAAATCCTTCGCGACGTGTTTCTTCAAACGGCGCAAGAGGAGCGGGCGCAATTTCGCCGAGAGCCTTCGGCGCGCGATGCGCTGGGCGCCCTCGGCGTCTTCGCCGCCCTTCGGCTCGTAAACTTCAAGGAACTGCTCCTGATTGCCCAGATAGCCGGGCTGGATGAAATCCACGATGCTCCACAAATCGAGCAGGCGATTTTCCAGCGGCGTGCCGGTGAGCGCGAGGCGGCGCTCGGATTTGAGTTGCTTCACGGATTGCGTGACCTGCGCGCCGGGGTTCTTGATGAACTGCGCCTCGTCGAGAATCACCGCGCGGAAGGCGAATTTCTGCAATTCCTCCAAATCGCGCCGCAGCAACGCGTAGTTCGTCACGATGATGTCGTGCTGCGGAATCTGTTTGCGCAAGTTGTGCCGCGCCGCGCCACTTTCGAGCACGAGCACTTTGAGGTCGGGTGTGAAGCGATTGGCCTCGCGCCGCCAGTTGTGCAGCACGGACGCGGGGCAGATGACGAGCGAGGGCTTGGGGTTTTTCTTGTTGCGATCTTTGAGCCACGCCAGCCACGTGAGCGTTTGCAGCGTTTTGCCCAGGCCCATGTCGTCCGCGAGGATGCCGCCGAGCTTGATCTGCGTGAGGTGGCAGAGGAAATCGAACCCGTCTTTTTGATACGGGCGCATCTCCGCCTGCACGCCCGCGGGCATGGCCACCAACGGCACGCCCTTGAAATCGTGAACGCGTTCGCGCAGCGCCTTGGCTTCGGGTGAATCGGCAAAGCGCGCGAATTCTTCCTCGCTGAGATGTGCGACGTTCTCCAGGCCGACGCGCTGGGGCACGGCGATCAAACCATCCACGCCAAGGTCCGCCATCGCCTCGTGCGCGGATTGCACGGCGCTGGTGTCGAGTTCGACCCAGCCAGAGTTGGGCAGCTTGACGAATCGGCTCGTCGCGGCCGCCAGGCGTTCGAGATCGGCTTTCGAGAGTTTGAGACCCTCCTGCTCCCACTCGGCCGAAACTGCGAGCCAGTCAATGCCACTGCCCTTGACGATAAGCTTGGGCTTGAGCCGGCGGGGCGTGAGGAACAGGCGATGAAACGCCGGGTTGCCGAGATACTCCGCTTGCGCGGGGCGGTCCGGCCACGCCAGCGCGAGCGTGCCGAGGAAATTATCGTTGGCATCGCCGATCCACAAACCGGGTTCGGGCGTGAACCAATCCAGCTTGCGCAACCATTGCGTGGCGGGTTCGAGGCGCGCGTCGTCGAGGATTTCCGGCTTGTCGCCCGGACGACGCTTGTGGTCATGCGGCTGCCAATCGTGGCCGCTCCAGAACCATACGCTGTGGTCGCGCAGGCTGCGACCGAGCAGGCGCAGGCGCACAGTATCGTCGAGCAACTCGAAGACGAATTGCGGCGTCGCCGGATGCGCGATGCAGAGTTGCTCCCAGTCCAGCCCGTGGCTCGACTGCGATTTGCGCAGGTGCATGAGCAGGCGATGACTGAGTTTACGCACCGGCACAGACGGCTTGAGCGCCCAGCGCTCGACGACGGCGGGCGGCGGCGCGTTGCGCAGGAGATAAAAGATGTTTCCGGCCAGGACGAGCGGCGGTTGCTGGTTGAAGAACTTTGCTTCGCCGAGCGGAACGTTCTCTCCGCCGGGCAACGTCAGGCGGTGGGTGAAAGAAAGTTCCTTGTCGCCGTTGTCCAAGTGCGGTTCAAGCGTCGCCATCTGTCCGTGAAACTGGAGCGGCTTGCCGCCGCCGGCCAGTTCGAGCCGCGCGACGTGTCCCCAGCGCGCCAGCCAGTGTAACAATTCCACGTCCGACAAAACGAGTGTGTCATCGCCATCGCGTCGCTCGCGATGGGTGTCCGCGAGCCAGGCGATGAATTCCCAGTCCGCCGGCGGAAACAATTCCTGCTCGTGCGCGGCGCGCGTGGCGAGATCAATCAATTCGCGCAGTGTGCGCGTCTTTTCGCCGGTGCGCGGACGGAACAAATGGAATTGGACGCCCAGCCGATAACGCGCGGGCTGTTCCGTGTCGCAGAGCGGTTCGCAAACCACGCGGAGCGTCGCGCGCGGCACGTCGAGGTGGGGCGGGGCGGAAGGGAAGAGCCAGTTCTCCAGTTCCTGCACGAGTTTTTGTTCCTGTTCCGCCTCCTCGGCGCGGGCAAAGCGCTCCGGATTCGCGTGCGTGTTCAGTTCGCTGGGCAGTGACCGTTTGGCGCGCAGGAAAAGAAACGCCAGTTCCTCCAAACGGGTGCTGCCTTGCGCGGTCAAGACGCGCGGCCACCAATCCGTGGCCGGAAAATCCTTGCGCGAGAGCGACAGCTTTTCGAAGTAATCTTCGAGCAACAGCCACGCACGTTGCGAATCGGGACAGACAGCGAAGTTCCGCAGGATTTCTTCGCGCCCGGCAACCGCCGTTTTGGAGTCGGACAATTCGCGGCGCAGGTCCGCGAAGGCGCCGTAGGTTTGGGAAAGCACCTTGTTATGCGCGTCGTACTTCGACGTGCCTGCAATACGCGACCCGTTACCGTTTTTTACTGAAACTCTGGCCATCTGATTAAATTGCCCGTGTCAGGAAGTGTCATCTCGCCATGGAATGGGGGCGTTGGTCAATCAGAAAGAGAAAAAAAATGGGACAACAATTCTTGCGCCCACAAAGGAAAAACGCGCCGCCTCACGGAGACGCGCCAAACTTCAAGGAGGATCAGTCCTATTGTCGGCGAAAGCGGTGAACCGCAATTAGTCCGGCCAACCCCAATCCGATCAATACAAAGGTAGCAGGCTCGGGTACTGGTGTGAAATCCAATCCCCGGAAAGCTCGAAGTGTTCCGGAAGTAGCAAGGTCTATGGAGGTCGAGGCGCCTCCAACATCAATGATGGAAATAATCCGGTTGTTTGCGGCTTCGGTTGTAGTTGCGTAAATCACAGGACTTACTCCGCTGAAATCGACCGCTAAACCACGCGCACCTGTGCCTCCGGCACTCAGGGTATAGGTCAAGACCCAGGCAGAACCATTAAAATCCCAGCGTTGGATGCCACCGCCGTTGGCGACCGTCCTGTCATCGGCTACGTAAGCCAGCGTCAGGCCTGCGTTGAAGGCAAAATCATAACTGCTGGATGTACCAACGCCAGTGCCCGTGGTAGTGATCACCGCTGTCGGCGTCGCGGTGCCGGATGCCGGTGCGCCGGCAATTTGAGAAACGCCGGCGGCGGCCGTAAAAAGATATTCCCGGCAACAATGTTCATTACACGGAGAGTCGTTTGGGCTGTTTCAATGGTGGCCTGCGACCCGGCATTACCCATGTAAGTCACCCCGGTGCCAACGCCCAAAGACCAATAATTGTTCGCGCCATCGCTGACCGTGGATCGAAACGAGTTGGCGCCAAAGGCGGTGGTGGATTTCACAGGGATAGAAATACTTCCCGCGAAGTCGAGTTGTCCAACGGATCGAGGAACTGCTGCGCTGGTTGACGACGCGAGAGAACCCGAAGTGAGCGGGGCGGTGTTATAACCAGCCAGAGTTAAGAATCGACCGTCACTAGAACGCGACAAAGCGCCCTCGGCGGTGGCATTGCCGGTCATAAGAAATGCATCAGCACCACTGGTAGCAAAGTTGAATGTATTTACGAGTGATCCCAAGGTCGTGTATTCCAATACGGATACAGAATTGCCCAAGCCTCCAAGGGTTGCCGAGCCATCGCCGACCCGCGTGACCGCCAAATTACCAGCAGTGAACTGCGCAGAGGACGAAGCGATCCCCGCGAACATCGCTGCGACTACGAACAGATTGAAACGTTTGGTTGGCATAAAGTCAGTTTAGCGCGCGACGGATTACTTCGCATCTGCGTCGGCGTCCGTCGGAGCAGTTTCACCAAAGCCTGGTTTCTTTTCAAGTGCGCTGACACGTTTGAGCAGTTCAGGCAAACGACGCAAGGCGACCATCTGGCGTTTGACATCCTTGTTGGGCTGCGCCGGGTAGCCGAACCATGTTTCGCCATCCGGAATGTTGTTCATCACGCCGGATTGCGCCGCGAGCGTCACTCGATTACCGATGTTTAGATGACCAGCGATGCCGACCTGGCCGGCGAGAACAACGTAGTTGCCGAGTTTCGAACTGCCGGCAACGCCGACCTGCGCCACCAGCAGACAGTGCTCTCCGATCTGCACGTTGTGGGCGATCTGCACCAGATTGTCTATCTTCGTCCCTTTGCCGATGACCGTTGGGCCGAGCGCGCCGCGGTCAATCGTCACGTTCGCTCCGATTTCCACGTCGTCGCCGACGATGACGTTGCCGATCTGCGGCACTTT
>CAZNOE010000042.1:0-8623 GCA_964574525.1 uncultured Bifidobacteriaceae bacterium | reverse complement strand
TGAGCGGTAGGCGACACAACCGCCGTCGCGTGGATTCCGGCCGGCAACCTCGGTTCGGGGAAGAAGACAGCCAGTGCTTTGGCGAAAGCGACGCGCGCGTTGGGAACTCGAATCAGGACTTTGGAAGTCGAGACAGACTTGCCGTCCACAATGATGGCGGAAGCAGCACTTTGCTCGGCACGCGTGAAGTAACCTTCGTTTTCCGCGAACGTCAGATCGCCGGCCTGGGCGCGGTCGGCGGGGGCGAAACTGTTTAGGATGGTGGTGGGGTCGCCCACGACCTCGCCTTGCAGGTGGCTCGCAATTTCAGCGGCGGTAAAAGGCATATCCTGAATTTACGATTTCTGATTTACGATTTTCGATTGGAGCCAGGCCACAAACACGGATTCTCGAACCGGCGCGTCAATCGTAGATCGCAATTCGTAATTCAGGCAAGTCGCCGGTTGACTTGAAAAATTTTCGTCACTATAAAGACGCCGGTATCGAATTCAACCCTAACTTTGCTACCTTATGGCAAGAACACTTCGCGTCGGAATGATCGGTTACGGGTTCATGGGCAAGGCGCACTCGAATGCCTGGCGGCAGGTTTCTCATTTCTTCCCGTTGAAGGCAAAAGTCGAGATGCACACCATCTGCGGCCGTGACCGCGCGCACGTCGAGTCGGCGCGGGGACAATTGGGCTGGCAACTGGCCGCGACCGACTGGCGTGAAGTGATCGAGTCACCGCTCATTGACATCGTGGACATCTGCACCTCCAACGTGTCGCACACGGAGATCGCCCTGGCCGCCGCCCGCGCCGGCAAACAAATCCTCTGCGAGAAACCACTCGCATTGAACACCGCCGATGCTGAGAAGATGGTCGCCGCCGTCCGAAAATCCAGGGTGAAGAACATGGTCGTCTTCAACTATCGGCGCGTGCCGGCCATTGCCTTCGCCAAGCAGATCATTGACTCCGGGCAGCTCGGCCAGGTCCGCCATTTCCGCGGCACGTATCTCCAGGACTGGATCAGCGACCCGAAGTTTCCGATGAACTGGCGCTTGCGCAAGGAAACCGCCGGCTCCGGCTCCCACGGCGACTTGAATGCGCACTTGATTGACACGGCGCGCTTCCTCGTGGGCGACATCGCGGAGACGGTGGGATTGCAGGAAACGTTCATCACAGAACGGCCCAAGGAAGGGCAGGCGATCGGTTTGTCAGCGACGGCGGGCAAAGGCACGGAGAAAGTGACCGTGGACGACGCTACAGCTTTCCTCGCGAAGTTCGCGCCTGGCAAAAACGTCGCGCCCGGCGCCTATGCCACGGTCGAAGCCACGCGGCTTGCTCCCGGCCATAAGAATTACAATTACTGGGAAATCAATGGCAGCGAAGGCAGTATCAGCTTCTGCTTCGAGCGGATGAATGAACTGAATTACTGCAACCGGAACGATCCGCCGGACAAGCCGGGCTTCAAGACCATCATGTGCACCGAGGGCAGCCATCCGTATTTCGGCGCGTGGTGGCCGCCCGGACATGTCATCGGCTACGAGCACACGTTCATTCACACGGTTTGCGATTTCGTCAATGCCATTGCCACAGACTCGGAAGTGCATGCGGACTTCGTGGACGGCGCGAAGTGCGTGGCGGTTCTTGAGTCCGTTGTAAGTTCACGCAAGGCGAAAGGCTGGGTCAAAGTGCCCACGGTCAAATAGTGACGAGTGGCGATCGTCACCGGGGCGGGACTTCTCGCCACCGGCATCAGTCGCCGTATGGGAAAATTCAATCTATGAAATCAATCAAGGCAGGCATTATCGGCACTGGGTTCATCGGACCGGCGCACGTGGAAGCGGCGCGACGGTTGGGTTTTGTGGAAATGATCGCCCTCTGCGAGGCCAACGACGACCTCGCTCGGTCCAAGGCCGCGAAGCTCAGTATCCCGAAAGCCTACGGCAGCGTGGAAGCGATCCTGGCCGACAAGGAGGTCGAGGTCATTCACAATTGCACGCCCAACCACGTTCACTTCGCCATCAGCAAGCAGATCATGGCCGCGGGCAAACACGTGATTTCCGAAAAACCGCTCGCCATGAGCACGAAGGAATCGAAAGAACTGGTCAAGCTCGCCGCGAAAGCCGGCGTCGTGAATGCGATTGATTTCAATTACCGCTACTATCCGCTCGTGCAGGAGGCGAAGGATATGGTCGCTTCGGGCAAACTCGGCACCGTGTATCACGCCAACGGTTCCTACACGCAGGACTGGCTCTATCTGGCCACCGACTGGAACTGGCGGCTCGTCCCACAATTCAGCGGTGAATCGCGCGCCGTGGCTGATGTTGGCTCGCACTGGTGCGACTGCATCCAGTTCATCACCGGCTTGCAAATCACGAAGGTGTTCGCCGACTTTTCCACGATTCACAAGCAACGCATGAAACCGAAGAAGGAGGTCGAAACCTATTCCGGCAAGATGCTCAAGCCTTCGGATTACGAGCCGGTGCCGATCAACACCGAGGATTACGCCACCGTGCTGTTTGAGTTCAACAACGGCACGCACGGATCGTTCAGTGTATCGCAATGTTTCGCAGGCCGAAAAAACCGCCTCTTTTACGAACTCTCCGGCTCGAAATGTTCGGTGGTCTGGGACCAGGAACGGCCCAACGAGATGTGGATTGGCTATCGCGAAAAAGCCAACGAACTGCTGATGAAAGACCCGTCACTGCTCAGCGAACGGGCGCGGGGTTATGCGCACTATCCCGGCGGTCATCCCGAGGCTTACCCGGATGGCCTGAAGAATTTTCTGCTCCGCGTCTATTCGCACATCGGCGGCGCGAGCAAGGAAATGGATTTCAGCACCTTCAAGGATGGACACGATGAACTGGCCATTTGCGAGGCCGTATTGGCCAGTTCCAAATCGAAGAAGTGGGAGACGGTCCGATACTGATTAGGGGTGGCGCAGTGACTACAAGGGCAGCCCAAGGCCGACTTGGAATGCCGGTACAGCGCGTCTCCCCCTGCGCATTCCGCCGCATTTGAGAGATTTGTGATTTGAGAGATTTGTGTTGCCCTTTTTGATGCTTCCGATAAAAAGTCTCTGATTCAGATCATTAGCGAACCAGAAATGTGTATGAAGACGACACGCCTACTCGGATTGACTCTTGGTACTGCGCTGTTCCTTTCAGTGTCCAACCTCACGGCCCAAGTAGTCATCAATGAATTCCAGTATGATGACACCGGTACGGACAACCAGGAATTCGTCGAGCTTTTCAACAGCGGCCTCACTCCGGTGGACATCAGCGGTTGGAGCGTCGGCGGTCGGGATGCGTCGGGGCTGAATATTTCGGCGGCCATTCCCGGGGCCGTCGGTTCTGGCACCACAATGCTTGCTGTTGGCGGTTACTACGTGCTGGCTAACACCGGCGTGCTGAATGTTAATCAGGTGGTGGCGGGCGGCTTTCTGGAAAACGACGGCGAACAACTTGAGCTTTGGAATGGCGCCTTCGGCACGAGCACCCTCGTCGATGGGGTTGTTTATGAGGGAAACAAAGGCACAGCATCATACGGCGCGCTTTCGCCCGCGATGGCCACCCAAGTCACTTCACCCTTTTGGGGCAACCACCAAGGCACTGATCTAGGGGTCAGTCCCGCGTTGCGGCCAACTGTCTCGGTCGGTCGCTATGTTGACGGTCTTGACAGTAACATCAACGGTCGCGACTTCGGTATGCGTCCCGGAACTCCAGGCACGGCGAACAACGCCGGAATCGTCACCTCTTTCGTTGCACCCAACGTGGATGCCTTGGCCGATGGCGCCGCCGTGAGTGGACTGACGGGATCCTTCGTCGGAGCGCGGGCGTTTACACCGGGCGTCGTTACGGCGGGGCTGAATCCCAATGCCATCGCGAACACGCCGAACGGAAGCAAGCCGACCATCGCGTGGGACAGCTCCGGTGGCGGCAACGGGGTCACTTCGGACAAAGTCTTCAACGGAGCCGTCAGCTACGATATCGTGGCTTACTTCGACACGCGGCACATGACGGTCAACAGCAATGCCACCGACGTCAAATTCGCTGGTTCGGAGCAGACCATATTCGGTTTGGGGTCCGGCGACGCTTTGGCTAATTTATCCGATCTCAGCGGAAGAGTCGGGTTGACCACTAACATCTCGGCCAACGGCGCCAGCGGCATATCCTGGTACTACGAGAAAGTCGGCGAGTCTGCCCTCGGTCTAAACGATGTGTCGCAAAAACTCTATCTGGTGGACGCCCATGCCGGCGGGAACAGCAGTGTTGGATCAGCGATTGACTGGACCATCCTGGCAACGGTTGATTTGGCCAACACGCCTGCCGGGTGGTTCCGGCTGTCTATTTCAATTGATGCCGCCGGCAACGGGACGGCCAGATTCGACAATCAGGTTTTTCTCTTCACCACTGCGGCGGGAATGGCGGGTGAGTTCTTTGTGGACTATCGCGAGAATGCGCAACTCGGGGCCAATGGCGTGCCGGATTTCCTTCGTCCCGCGTCGTTCGCGCCCGTTCCGGAGCCTTCCACGTTCGCACTGGCCGGGCTTGGTGGATTGGCGCTTCTGGCTTTCCGCCGTCGCAAATAGACCATTCCTTGAATTCCAAAACCGCCTGTGAAGGCGGCTTTTTTGTTCCCCCGCTCACCCGAGCAGTTCAACAACTTTGTCACGGATGTGACCCCGCCGCATCAGGCTCTCGCCCACAAGAATCGCCTGAGCACCGGCGCGTTTAAGCCGCTCCACGTCCGCGCGCGTGTGGATGCCGCTCTCGGCGACGAGAAGCGAAGTCTGGCGGCTGGCAGTTGACGGGAAAAGCTTCACGGCGAGGCGTTCCGTGGTGGCAAGATCAACCTTGAACGTCTTCAAGTCGCGGTTGTTCACGCCGATGAATTGAGCGCGCACAGCCAGCGCGCGATCCAGTTCCGCCTCGTCATGAACTTCGACCAGCGCCGCCAGACCCGCTTCCGTCGCCAGCGTGTGAAAATGTTTGAGCCGCACATCGTCCAGAATCGCCACGATCAGCAGAATCGCGTCCGCGCCCCACTCAATGGCTTCCAGGATTTGCCGCTCGTCAATGATAAAGTCCTTGCGCAAGAGCGGCAGCTTCACCGCAGCGCGAATCTGGCGCAGATAGTCGAGCGACCCTTGAAAAAATTTCTCGTCGGTGAGCACGGACAAACAACTTGCGCCCGCCGCTTCGTATTCCTTCGCGATGCGCACCGGGTCGAAATCCGGACAAATCACACCCGCCGATGGTGAGGCTTTCTTCACTTCGGCGATCAAGGCAACATCTCCAGCCTTGGGCTCGCGCAATGCGGCGAGGAAATCGCGTCGTTCACCGCGTTCCAGCAACGCGTCACGGAGATCGCCGGCGGCGATTCGGCGCACGGCCAGTTGCGCGACCTCGTGTTTCTTCTGTTCAACAATTTTATCGAGGATGTTCATGTGGCCAGTATTCAGTATTCAGTATTCAGTGTTCAGGGAGCGTGCGTAGGGTCTCCACTACTGAATACTGAACACTGAATACTGATTTACTCTTCGTCATCCTTCACCCCCTGCATCCGTTTCGCCGGGCAGCCCGCGCGCAGCCAGCCGTTCACGAATGGGTCCAAATCGCCGTCCATCACGCCCTGCACGTTGCTCGTTTCGACGCCGGTGCGCAAATCTTTGACCATGCGATACGGCTGGAAGACATAGCTGCGAATCTGGTTGCCCCATGAGACGCTGCCTTTCTCGCCGTAGAAACGCTCCATCTCCGCCTTCGCCGCGTCCTGCCGCTGCGCGAAAATTCGGGAAAGCAACAGGTTCATAGCCGTTGCGCGGTTTTGATGCTGCGAGCGCTGCGCCTGTGACGCCACGACGAGGCCGGTGGGAAGGTGCGTGATGCGCACCGCAGTTTCCACCTTGTTCACGTTCTGGCCGCCTTTGCCGCCGGAACGAAACGTGTCCACCTGAAATTCATTCGGCGGAATCACAATCTCCGACGACGCTTCCTCGATTTCCGCAATCGTATCCACGCTCGCAAAACTCGTGTGGCGGCGTTTGTTCGAGTCAAACGGCGAGATGCGCACGAGCCGATGCACGCCGCGTTCGGCCTTGCAAAAACCGTAGGCATTCTCACCCTTGATGAGCAGCGTGACGCTCTTGATGCCCGCACCTTCCCCGGGCAGCGCGTCTTCGATCTCCACCTCCCAGCCGCGCGATTCGGCCCAGCGTTGATACATGCGCAACAGCATGTTTGCCCAGTCGCACGCCTCCGTGCCGCCGGCGCCGGCGTTGATGCTCATGATGCAATTGCACCGGTCGTGCGGCCCGCTGAGGAACACGCGCAATTCCAGCGCGTCGAGGTCCTTGAGGAATTTTGTGACGTCCCGCTCCAATTCCCGCAGCACCTTCGGTTGTGCAGCGGGCGGTTCGGACTGGCCCAGTTCGACCATCACCCGGAAATCATCGAGATGCCTTTCGGCCTCGATCAGCGGTTCGATCTTGCCGCGGAGGGAATTGGCTTCGTCAATGAGCTTCTGCGCCTGCTCGCGATTGTTCCAGAAATTGTCCGCCGCCATCAGCGAGTCCAGCTCGCCGAGGCGCTTTTGCGTGCTGGGCACGTCAAAGAAACCTCCGCAAATGGGCCAGTTTCTCCGCGGCGGTGGTGATTTGGGCAACAATCGTTTCGAACATGCGATGGACGATAGCCGACGGATGGCGGTGAAGGGAAGTTGGAAATTCCAAACCCGCACGGCGGGTCAACGCTTGAAAATCTTCGCGGCGCGGATTCTCAACCCTGGGAAATGCGGCGAGGTGAACGTGTCCTTTTCGGAATAAGCCGCGGCCGGACGGTCAGGATCGTCTTGTAAAAAATAAACGTGAATCATTTTCGTGTCCGGATCCACAAGCCAAAGCTCCTTCACGCCGGAACGAGCGAAAACCTGGCGCTTCGACTTTTTGTCAAGAAAGGCGGTCTTGGGGGAAAGGATTTCGACGACGAAATCCGGGGCACCCGCCGCGCCCGCGTCGGTCAGAATCGAGTAGTTCGCTTTGGAGACAAATAAAACATCCGGCTGGTGGGCGTTGTATTGATCGAAATAAACGTCGAAGGGTGCTTCGTACAGTTTCCCGACAGGATGCTTTTCCAAGTAGCCCCTTAGTAGGAAGAATATATTCCCTGAAATATCCTGGTGATAGCGATTCGGCGCGGGGGCCATAAAGAGTTCTCCTTCGATGAGCTGGTAGCGCGGCCCGGTCTCCGGCAGCATCCGGTAATCCTCCACGGTCAATGGCTCCATTTGAACGGCTTGCATGGTCACAGGCTAAGTCTCGTCCCGATTTGCGTCAAGCAAAGGACCTTCCACGAATGTGCTCTTCACAACTCATCCTCCCGCTCCGCATAAAACAACTGGTGCGCGCGTTCATAATCCGCTTCCGGCACAAGGACCTTCGCCGGGCGGCTCAGATCGCCTTCGTCGGGTGCGACTGGATCAACAAATTCCTGCGTGGCGGAGATGCCATGCTTTTCCAGCATCACCACGAGCATTTCAGCGTTGACCACCGGGCCAGTGTAAAAAAGTTTCACGCCGCGAGTTAGACACAGACGGGCGCCCCGGACCAATAACTTTCACGACTACCCGCCTGCCACCTCGCTTATTTTTCTTGCGCGCCCGCCGCCATAATTCAAACGCCGCTACTGCGGCCAGTAGAAACAGCAACAGCAGGTAGCCCCATTTGAAGGCGTGCTGCAAGGACTTCGCGAGTTGTTGGTCGAAGGCAGACATCGCCATCTCGCTTTGCGGCGGTGTGGCCGGGGCTTGAATCAGACTGTTTGTCGAATGACTGGTTCCATTGGTCGTTGGCCGCGCGGTGGGCGGTGCGGGCGAAGATGGGGGAAGGGCATTGGCGGTTGGGCCTGAGCCTGCGGGCGCCACTGCGCTACCGTGAGCAACACCCCGGGTGGGCGGCGCGGACAGTGTCCTCAGTCCCCCATCGTTGGATGCTTCGGGGTTATTGCGAAAAGCTTCCGACCTCGCCGACGGCAGGACCAGGTCGGCGGCGGACAGCGAGCCATTGGCTGAAACCATCAGTGCCGCACCACGTGATAGTTCGACGTGCCCGTCTGCGAACAGCAGGTTGCCTTTGAAGCGGTGCAACTCGTGCGTCCAGCGGACGTAATTGTTCGCGTCCAACCGCAACACGCTGCGGCCTTCGAGCCAGTCGTTCGTGATGTTCCGGTCGCCAGCGAGGATCGAAGTCGTCTTGCCAAACTCCGCGTTCACGGCGACGAAGTAACTGACGTTTTCATTGCCCAACGCTGCGAAGTTCGCCGCCCGCTGGCGTGTATCGGAAGGGCAAATCAAGATTTTCGGCGCGACCAGTTCACTCGCGAGTGGCTGAAAGTGGCGGAACGCGAAGCTTAGTTCATTGGGCGCACGATTGGAGAGCGCGAATTCCTGCGAGCCGCCATCGCGCACGGGAACTTGCATCGGAAAACTGCTCGCATGGTCGTGGGCAAACGCGTGAAACGCGAGCCCCGCCTCCTGCAAATTGTTCACGCACGCCGTCCGCTTTGCCCGCGCACCCGCCTGACTGACCGCGGGCAGCAACAGCGCAGCCAGGATGCCGATGATGGCGATGACACACAGCAA
>CAZNOE010000041.1:0-17760 GCA_964574525.1 uncultured Bifidobacteriaceae bacterium | reverse complement strand
CCCTGAATGCCGCATGTTGCACCCAGATCGTCTCGGGCTTCAATCACAATCGCCTCGATCACTTACAGCGTTCGGTGGTTACTCAATGCGAAAACATTCTATTGCCCACCCGTTCCTCCGAGCGTTAAGGTAAGCGCACCACGCAATTTATGCCAGAAGTCCACCCGGAGTTGGTGGACGTGACGATTCACAGCCCGCGCACCCACATGCGTGGTGTCAGGGCGGCCAACGTGGAATTGCGCCCTTGGATTGCCGACTTTCCGGTGTGCCAGGCATTTCCATGGCGCTGGCAACGCTCATTTTCTGGTTGGGCACAAAGCACTGCGTGCGGCAACCGCCGTCCGGCAAGTCACAGCGCGGCGGGGTTTTATTTTACGCTGTGCTGATGGTGGTGGTGGCGGCAGTTTTCATTTTGCTGGCCACGCATTATCGCCCTGCTTCCGGAGAAAGGAGTGAATAGTGACGGGTGAATGGTGATGGTGGCGCGTTGGCCATTCACTGTTCACCACTCCACGCTTCGCACCTGCCTGAGCTGCTTTCAAGTGCGTTTCCAACAGGCGTCCGTGTATTCCAGCTATATGCAAAAGCGCGGCTTTAGGCCAACCTCATTTTGTCAGTCTCCGTTCTCAGTTGTGCGCTGTCGTGGTGATTTGGGGCTAGGGGGGATTCCGGCGAGTCCCCCGGTTCTATTCTGATCGCGGGAGAAGATTACAATGAACTACTATGAAACAAAAAGAAGCTTTGTGCCTTGGGCTGGTGGCCGGCCTTGTTTGCGGCACTGGATCAAGCGGAGCTATGGATATCCAAATGAGAGATGAGACAATGGTAAGCTCAAACATCGCGGGTCAAGGTTCGCGACGGCACATTGGGTTCACGCTGATCGAGTTGCTCGTGGTCATTGCGATTATCGCGATCCTGGCGGCGATGCTGCTGCCGGCGCTGGCCAAAGCCAAGTCGAAGGCCAAACAGACCTCCTGCCTCAATAACATGCGGCAGATTGGCATCGCCACTGTAATGTACACGGTGGATCATCAGAAGTATCCGGGTAACTTGTGGTTGGGCAGCCCAGGATCGGAATACGTGTGGCCGAAACGGCTGTTTACCCTGATGGGCGGGAATCGCACGTCATTCTGGTGCCCATCGGCCAACCCCAACAGCAGTTGGGATACGAACGCCAACAGAAGTCTTGGCTTCCCAGGAGACGATTACGCCATCAGACCCGATTCGCGCTTCTCTTACGGCTACAATGACTGGGGAGCGTACTGGGCCTTCGCACCGTTTGGTCTGGGCGGAGACGTGAACAATCGCGGAAACGAGATCAAAGATACGCAGGTCAAGCGGCCTTCCGACATGATCATGCTGGGAGATAGCCGGGTGAACGGGAGCTTCGACGGTAACATTGATCCGACGACTCCTGCCGAGTGGCCGTCCAGCCGACACAATCGCCGGACGGTGCTGATGTTCTGCGATGGGCACGCCGAGGCTGCCTTACGCAAAGATGTGGTCAACCCGGCGAACGATTACTGGCACCGCCGGTGGAACAACGATGGCCATTCAAGGGGGCCGAATGCCTGGACCTACAACGCTGCTGATGCCAATTCGCTGGACAAAGAATAATTGCGTCAGATTTATGGAAAAGGAAGGACCAGAGACGGAACAACAACGCAGATAACGGAAATCATAAAATACAGCGCCATTATCGCTGCCTGCGTCTTTCCGCAGTTGCCGCGTCCTTCCGCAGTTGCCGGGCGCAGCGAGGTTTCCCTAGAGACAAAGAAAGAAGAGACTATGAATACAATGAACAGAGTTATTGTTAGACCAGTATACATGCTGGCGATAGCATGGTTGTTGAGTGCGGGAACGGCTCTCGCGGTGCTGACAATTGATACCACCAGTCCGTTGCCGGAGGGAACACCACTGAGAGCGTATAACCAAACCTTGACGGCGAGCGGCGGCACGCCGCCCTACACTTGGGCATTCATTTCCGGCACCTTCCCGCCGGGCTTGGGTCTCTCTGACAGCATCGACGGTACGAACGGTATCATCAGCGGCACGGTTGACATATCCGCATTGACCGTAACCGCCCAACCGTTCGCGAGTGCCACCAACGTCTTCACCGTGCAAGTGACGGACAGCACCTCCGCCACCGCAACGAACGAGTTCATCATTGTTATCCGTGAGGGGTGGAATCACACCGACATTACCAGTGGTGACTTCAACTCAACCGGACTCGGCGGCATCTTCAACTGGAGCGATACGAATGTATGGGTGGGTGGCAACGTGCCGAGCAATGCCCCGGGCACGGTTGTCAACTTGGAGAATAGGCTTGGTGCTAACTCCACCAATATTGTTGATGCCACTTACACCGTGGGCGTGATCAGGGCCAGAAATTTTAATGTGGTGTCGGCAACGAGGGGAAATGGGAAACTAATTTTCGATAATGGAACGAACACAGCCGTTTGGAACATTAACTCGCGCCAGACCCGATTTACCACGCTGCGTGCCGATGCGTACGTGGATCTGCGGTTGGATACAGACCTCGACCTTCGGATGGGGACTGCCCGTTCGGAGGAGGCAACTGTTGGCCGCATCGGGAAACAGATATCCGGCCCGGGACGGCTGACTTTGACTCTTTCGCAGAACGATGCCTCCGCGACCAGATTTCACAAGTTGGGAGTGGGTGTCACCAACACTTATTCCGGAGGAACCATAGTGCGCCATGTCTCAAGAATCACTTATGGAAACGCGCACGGTACTCAAGCCGGCGTGCAGTTGAATGCGGTTTCCACAGGCGCCTTCGGCACAGGCGGTGTCACGCTTGATGGAACGGGTTGCACGCTGAACATTGTCGGCGCGCCCGCTATCAATAGAGGCATGTGGGTGAAATTCTCTACCAACAACGTGCTCGCGACGAATGCGACGCTAAATCTTATATCTGCGTCTGGAATTATAGTGGAACTCGCCGCGAATACCACGAATACAGCGTACGTCATTGCCGATGGGATTTCGCTTAACGCGGGTACCTACACCGGCGGGGCGTTCAGTTGGCTGTTTGGCACGGGCCAACTCATCGTCCTTTCCACCAATCCCCCGCCGGTCGTTACGATTTTGACCAGCAGTCCATTGCCACCGGCCAGGGAGGATGTCTCCTACAACCTGACCTTGTCTGCAACCAACGGTGCTGCGCCTTACACGTGGACAAACATTTCCGGCGGTCTTCCATCGGGGTTGAGTGTGAGCACCAATGGTGTGATCAGCGGCATAGCCGGCCCACCGACGACCGCCAGTTTTACTCTGCGGGCGACCGACGCCAATGGCCTGTCCGCATTCAAGGACTTTCAGTTGCTGATCCATTCGGTGGTCCCCCCGAAGTTGTGGGATGCCCCGACGATCAGCGGCGCCGACTTCAACACGACCGGATCCGGTTCGATCACTTGGAGCGATACCAACGTCTGGGTGGGTGGCATTGTGCCGAGCAATGCCCCGGGTAAGTACGTCAGCTTGGAGCCCAGCATGTTCCAGAATAATACTACCAATATTGTCGATGGCACTTATACCGTGGGGGGGATTTGTACCAGAAGTCCGAATATTTCTATTAGTGCCGTCAGAGGTGACGGGAAACTGATTTTTGATGCTGGTGGAGCGGCTGCTGCCATTTGGAACTTTCACAGTGACATCACCCACTTTTACCAGCTTAACCCGGATGCCTACGTGGATATGCAATTGAATTCAGACCTCGACTTGCGGATGAGTGCTGCCCGCCCGGAGGTTGCAACGGTCGGTCGCATCGGGAAGCAGATCTCCGGCCCGGGTCACCTGACGTTGACCCTTGCTTCAACCGATGCCTCCGCAACCAGGTTTCACAAGTTGGGGGAGGGGAGCACCAACACTTATTCAGGCGGAACCACGGTGCGCCACGTTTCTCAAATCAGTTATGGAACAAATCACAACTCTTGGCTCACCGTTAGCGTGAATGCGCTTTCCGCCGGTGCATTCGGCACGGGCAATGTAACACTCGATGCAAACGGCTGTACACAGGTCTTTGGTGGGCAACTCGCGACCGGAAGAGGTATGTGGGTGCGCTTCTCTGCGAGCGATGTCATCGCGTCGAATGCTGTATTAAACCTTGTAGCTACGACCAACATCTCGTTGGAACTCTTCGCGGATACCACAAACACAGTGTATGTCACCGTTGATGGGAGTCCGGTTGCCGCGGGCACCTACACCGGGGGCGATTTCGATTGGCTGTACGGCTTCGGCTACCTCGTCGTGAAACGGGCGGGGACGTCCATCTCCACCACTTACGGCGGCGGTTCCCTGACGCTAACGTGGCCCGGCAGCGCGATTCTGCAGGCTGCGCCCGAAGTGACGGGCTTTTACACCAATGTTCCCGGTGCGACGTCACCGTATCTCGTGACGAACTTCAGCGAGCGGCAGAAGTACTTCCGACTGCTCATGCCGTAACACAAAACGAAACGATGACAGGAACGGTCGGGAGAAATAATCTCCCGACCGTGTTCTCTACGAAAGGAAGGCGTGGGATTGGCGAATCGTTGGCCGATCCATCCGACTCAACAACTATGCGAATCTATTTAACGACCTTGGTGGGTTGGTCGAAAACCGTGCCGATGGTCTTGCTGCTCGCACTTGTGCGTTCCGCCTCCGCCGGGTTGCTGCTCGACCTCGATGCCTCGGGTTTCGACCGTGGATCGGTTACTGCGTGGCAGAGCAAGGCAGTCGCGGGCGGGCAGGTGACCAATGCGGCACCGCTTCGGGTGGAAAAAGTGCATGGTCGCGCCGCTGTGGTCTTCGACGCCGGGCAGCGGCTGGTTTCCGATTTCGTGCTGCCGGCGGGATTTGAAAAGGGCCACGCCTTCACTGTCGAGGTTTGGGTGCTGAACCCTGGCGTGGAGAAGTCCGAGACGATCGTCGCTCTGGCGCGGGCCGGCGGCGGTCCCGGGACCGAATTCAATTTCTCCAGCGGCGAGACGTCCGGTGCGTTTCGCTCCGGGCACAAGGCCACGACACCGTTCGGTGCCGTGCCTTCGTCAAACGAGTGGCATCATCTCGCCTGGACGTACACCGGCGGGGCCGAGGAAGCGCTGCGCGTTTACGTGGATGGTGAACTGGACCTCGAGCGGACGATGCGCGTGATCCTGCCGCCACAACTGCTTGTCAACGTCGGCGCATCCGGTGAAACGGACAACAAAGGGCCAAGAAAAAGTTTCTCCGGCGCGCTCGCGCAGGTGCGCATCCATGACACGGCCTTGACGCAGGCCGAGTTGCGCCAGGGCGCGGGTCTGCTCAATGCGTTCGCGCCCTCACCTCCTCACGGCGCGACGACCGATTCGTTGCGCATCCCATTGCGCTGGCAGCGCGGCACACCCGAGGCGGCCAGTTTCGTCGTTTACGCCGGGACCAATCGCGCGGCGGTCGAACGCGGTGACTCAAGCATCTCCACGCCGACAACAAACACCGAGACCGGCCCGCTGCCGCTCAAAGTCGGTGCGACTTGGTTCTGGCGGGTCGCCCAACTCGACAAAACCGGTCGCGTCCTCGCGCCCGGCGTCGTCTTGACCCTGACCGCCGACAAGGGCCTGGCCTCGGAGCCGCAGCCCCGCAGCAACAACGGAAACGTTGAGACGGCCACGGCGCAACTCGCGTGGCGACCGGGTAAATACGCCACCCGGCAGCGCGTGTTTTTTGGCGCGAGTCCCGAGGCAGCGGAGCGGGGAACGCGCCCCGCCGCCGAGATCGCGGCGAACGCGACAAGCTACCCTCTGCCGAGCAAGCTCTCACCCGGAACGCGCTACTACTGGCGCGTGGATTCCGACAACGGCGCCCAGCCTTCATCGCGTGGGCCGGTGTGGACTTTCCGCACGCAGGACACACCGGTGCCAAATGACGTCACGTTTTTTGTCAGCTCCGATACGCACTACGGTCGCGAGAACAATGCCGCGATCAACCGCCGCGTGATTGACGAGATGAATGCCCTGCCCGGCACGCCGCTCCCCGCCTCAGTCGGCAGCGGATTTGTGCGCACGCCGCGCGGCGTGGTGCTCAACGGCGACTTGCTCGACGAAGGCTTCCTCAAGGAAACCGCGCCCGCGCAGTGGGCGGAGTTCTGCCGCGACTACGGACTCACCGGCACCGATGGCCGGCTTTGCTTCCCCGTTTACGAAGGCTTCGGAAACCACGACGGCGGGCCGACGCGGAGCTTCGTGCGTCCCGGCATCAAGGAACGAAACCGGCAACGGGTGGGCGTGAAGACGATCTCCGAAAACGGGCTGCACTACTCATGGGATTGGGACCAGTTGCACCTGGTGCAACTCAACCTTTTCGGCGGCTCCGGGCCGGCCGACGTGAAGGGCGTCAACGGCGTCGAGCACGATCCCGAAGCGTCGCTCGAGTTTTTGAAAAAAGATCTCGCGCAAAATGTGGGCGCGAGTGGTCGGCCGCTGATCACCTTTCAACACTTCGGCTGGCTTGGAGGGATGGCCGACTGGTGGCAGCCCGAGGCCAAGGAACGCTTTTACGAAGTGGTGAAACCTTACAACGTCGCCTGCCTCATCAACGGCCACTCGCACGGCGCGGACTTTCTTCCCTGGCACGACCTGCTCACGATCCACGACGGCTCGACCGCTCGCGGCGAAAGCGACAACGGCGATTTCATGGTCGTGCGCGTGACCGAAAAGGAATTGATCGTCATCCAGCGCAAGCTGGGCGAATGGGGCATCTCCCGCCGGAAATTGCTTGCCGCGCCCGCCAACTCCTCGCCGAACCGCTGACTGCATGCGCGCGGCATTTCGGCTTTCACACCTCCTGCTTGCGTTGCTGATCGTGCCGGCTGCGCCGGGCCAGACGGTGCTCGTCCAGCCCTACGTCCAGCCGGGCGACCGCTCCACGCTCGACGGCACCGACACCATGGTGGTCATGTGGCTGACGGACCAGCTACCGGGCGAGTTCGTGGTTGAGTTCGGCCCGACGAATGCGCCGCTGCGCTCAACAAAACCCGAAAAGGTGCAACTTGACTTCGCGCCCGCAAAACCGAAGTCGGAAAAGAAACCCGCCGCGCCGAACGAGGATGAACCACCTGCGAAGGAAGTGGCGACGGATTCCGCCCCGAACCGTGGTCAGCACTATTTCAAGTATGCGGCCACGCTCACGGATCTCCCGTTCGACAGTCTCGTCACCTATCGCGTAAAACTTGGCGCGCGCCATGTGCGTGAAGCCTCATTCGCTACCCGCGCGAGCACCGGCAAACCGATCCGGTTTGTGATGGTCGGCGACCTCGCCAATGGCCAACTGCAGCAAAACGCCGTCGCTTTCCAAATCAATCGCGTGCAGCCCCAGTTCCTCGTCGTCCTCGGCGACATTGTTTATCCAGAAGGCCGCGTCAGCCAATATATGCACCACTTCTGGGGCACGTATGACCAGCCCCTGACCGCAAGCCCTCGGACCGGCGCGCCGCTCATGGCCTCGATTCCGTTCTACGCCGTGCTCGGCAACCACGACGTGGACACGCACAATCTGGCCGCTACGCCCGACGCGCTCGGCGCATATCATTTTTTCCGCGCGCCGACCAACGGTCCGGGCGAAGGCATCTGGAACACACCGCTCGGCAAAGGCCCGGAGGCCGCGACGTTTCGCGCGGCAGTCGGCGCGAGCTATCCCGCGCTCGCCGTCTATTCCTTCGACAACGGCCCCGCGCATTTCCTCATCCTCGACAACAGCGGCTACGCCAACCTCGAAACGCCCAAGCTGCGCGAGTGGATTGAGGCCGATCTGCGCGGCAGCCCTGCGCCGTGGAAGTTCGTCTGCATTCACGGTCCGATCTTCCACAGCTCGCGTGAGCATTACCCCGAGCAGAAAATGCGACTGCTCGCCCCGCTGTTCGAAAGCTGCGGCGTGGACATCGTGTTTGCGGGGCACGTCCACAACTACCAACGCAGCGTGCCGCTCCGCTTCAAGCCAAACCCGCCCAAGCGGCTGCCCGGCGGCTACGTCAACGGCGAATTCCAACTCGATACGAAGTTCGACGGCAAGACGAACACGCAGCCCGACGGCGTGATTCACGTCGTCAGCGGCGGAGGTGGCGCAACGCTTTACAGTGTGAATTATGAAAAGACCGTCGCTGCGCTGAAGAAAGACCATCCGGAGAACTACGTCCCTATCACCGCCAGGCACTTTGCCGACGAACATTCCTTCTCGTACATCGAAATCACGCCCACGGCGTTCAACCATCGCCAAATCAGTATCACCGGCGAAGAGGTGGACCGATTTACCATCACCAAGCCCGCGCGTTGAAGGGCAAACCGCCAATCCCCCTTATGAATACCATGCAATCACGCCGCCAATTCCTCCGCCAAATATCGTTGTCCGCTGCCGCGCTCGGGGTGCTCCCGCGTACCTTTGGCCAAACCACGGCCGCGCCGCCGCTGCCGAATGCAGCCTCGTTCTTCCTCGTCGGGGACACGCACTACTGCGCGGACGCTGAGGACATTTCCAAAATGGCAGCGACTTCCGCCGTGTGCAACGCGCGACTGGTGGAATGGCTGAACAAGCTGCCGGGTACTGAATTTTCTGCCGAGACGGGTGGCGGCACGGTGCCCAGGCCGCACGGCGTCATTCACGCGGGGGACATCGTGGACAATGGTGACAAGAACGGCGCGAAACTGAAGATGGCGGGTACGGAAATGGCCGCGTTTGTGGCCGACTGGGGGCTGAACGGCGGGGACGCTCGGCTGCGGTGGCCGGTCCGCGAGGTCCACGGCAATCACGACGGCCCGCGCGGCGACACCGTGGTGGTGGATGAAATCAAAACACGCAACCGGCGGCGCAGGGGTCTCGCAAATGTTTCGCCCAACGGGCTACATTACTCGTGGGATTGGGCGGGCGTTCACTTCGTCGCGCTTGGCATCGTCGTCGGCGACGCCCCGGAGGTAAGCCGCAAACGCCGTTATGCGCCGCTGGGCAGCTTGCCCTTTCTCGCCCAGGACCTCGCCGAGAATGTCGGGAAGAGCGGGCGGCCGGTCGTGATTGTTCATCATATTGATGTGGCGCGCTACAGCCAACCCGTAGCCGACGAAGTGGTAGTGAAGAACGAATGGGACTACGGTGACGTGCATGCTTACTACGCTGCCTTGAAGCCATATCGCGTTGCTGCCGCAGCCTGCGGCCACACGCACGCGCGCAACATCTTTCGCTGGAACGGCACCAAGGACATGAGCGTGGCCCAAGGGATTCCGTTCCTGAACACTGACAACTCCGGACATTTTGGTGGGCCGACGCAAGCGTTCCTCCATGTTGAGATCACCGCCACTGAACTTCGCGTGCGGGAATACGCGACCAAGGACGGCTGGCAGACCGGCGCGTGGACACCGCAGGTTTGGAAGTTTGATTTGAACGCGTAGGCAAGTCGCCCGATGCCATAATCATGAACCTTGATAATGTGAAACAACCCGAAATTCGCTGCGAGGTCGTTACGAAACCAAGGTTTCGACTAAAGCGGATTCCGATCCGAGCAGTCCTGTTTTGTACTTTTGCGCTGAGTCCGCTCCTCTCTGCGGCCCCACTGCGTGTGCTGATAGCCACTGATGCCGATACTTTTCGTGACGAATACTCTGCGGCCTTACAAAACGCTGGCGTACGGGTGACAACGGCGATAGCGCCGGATGTGGCGAAACTTGCGCAGGCAGATGTCGTGTTGTTGCACACCAGCAAGTACGAAGCGCTACCCGCCGACGCGCAGGCGGCGCTGACAGCATTTGCGCACCGCGGCGGCGGCATCGTCGCCGTGAACGCGGCGGTGGCCGCAGGCGAAGTCGTGTGGGGTAAGGCGATCCTCGGCGGGGCGTGGAATCCAGCGGAGAGCCAGAAGTTCACCAGCCGCCTGATGCTATCTGTCCGAGCCGACGCGCATCCCATCGTGAGTGAGGTTTCGTCGTTCGACGTGGAGGATGACACGCTTTATGACCTGATGCTTGCGGACGACATCTTCGTGCTTGGCTCGGCGTTCACCCCAAAGATTAATAATTCGCGGCGCGCCGCGGAGGAGAGAGCAAAATCCAAGGATGTGCGGGCGCTTATCTATGACATTCAGCCGCAAATGTGGGCCTTCGAGGGGGAGAATCATCGGGCGGCAGTTTTCCTTCAGGGCGCGGCGACCACTCTTAGACATGCCAGCATGCGCGCGTTCATCTTCCGTGGCTTGGCGTGGACTGCGCGGCGTGAGAATGTGGATGAGCTTTGCAGGGAGGAGGACCTGAAGAATTTACGCTATCCGGTCGGAGGTCCAATGCGCGCGGCGGAAGCCATCAGACAGTTTGAGATGCAGCCAGGTTTTCGCGCCAGCGTGGTGGCGGCGGAACCGCTTGTCACCAAGCCAATCGCGGTGCAGTGGGACGCGCGGGGCCGGCTCTGGGTTGCCGAAACTCCGGAGTATCCGAATGGCCGCCGTCCGCTCACGGCGGAGCCATGGGAGGAAGGGGGCGTGCTTGAACCCGGCCGCTATGACCGTCCCGCGCGCGATCGCCTCAGCATTCTGGAAGATACGGATGGCGATGGTCTCATGGACAAGAAGACAGTGTTTTACGAAGGACTCGAACTCGTCACCGGCTTCTGCATGCATCAGGATGGAATCATCGCGGCCGCCCAGCCGGAATTAGTCTGGATTCGCGACACTGATGGTGACGGCAAGGCGGACAAGGTCATTCCGATTTTCGGGGGCTTTACGCCTGGCGATACCCATTTCGTGCCGAACCACTTCATCAACGCGCCCGACGGCTGGATCTATGCGAGCGCGGGCGGTAGATTGACGGTGACGAAACCCGGTTCAAAAGAAATCTTGGCCCGCGTTGCCCCGGGCCTGTTCCGTTTCAAACCCGACGGGTCGGCCATTGAGACGGTGGCGTCGCAGGGCGGCAATGCCTTCGGAGCGGAGGTCACGAGTGAGTTGGAGCTTTTTCATGGTCAAGCCACAAGTGGCAATCCCGTTCAGCACGTTGTGCTGCCCGAGTCGGTTCTGGCTCGCGCGGCGAACACCAAAGCGAGAAGCATGAGCTCCGTCAATCCGGGTCGTACCGTGGCCCGCAAAGATCTTCCAGACCGGGCACCACTCATGCAGATTGATCAGGTGGGGCGCTATAGTGCCGCTTGTTCTACGATGGTGTACGAAGGCGGTGCGTGGCCGAATGAATATGACGGCACAGTTTTTACCACGGAACCGATTCTGGACATCATCCATCACGAGCGCCTCAAACCTTCCGGCCCGACCTTCGTTGGCGAACTTGTGCTTCCGGACACGGAATGGCTGCGCTCGCACGACTACTGGTTCAGCCCCATTGATGTGACCTTCGGCCCTGATGGCGCGATGTATGTCCTCGATTTCTACACACCCGTCGTCGCGCACAACGACACACGCGGCCCCAAGCACAGCAGGTCGGGAGCGTCTGTGCGGCCCGACCGTGAACACTACTTCGGTCGCATCTACCGCATCCAGCATGAATCGGCACCGAAGCTCACTCATCCTGACTTGGTCAAGGCGGATGCCGCCACGCTGGTCGGCGCGTTCGAACACCCCAGCCGCGTGGTGCGCTTCAACGCGCTGCGTGTGCTCATGGAAAAAGCAGATACGCTGGGCGTGCAAGCTTTGTCGGCCCTGACCAGCATGGCGGGCGGCGAACAATTCTCGCCCGCGCGGATCCTCGCGCTTTGGGCGCTGCACCGCCTGGACAAACTCACGTCTGACATACTTGCTGCAGCGACGCGCTCGGAAAACCCAGGCGTAAGAAAGAATGCGATGCTCATCGCCGAGTCCGGGCGCATCGCGCTGGGCGGAACAGAACTGACCGCCACGCTCAACGATCCTGACGCCCGGGTGCGTCTCGCCGCATTGCGGGCGATGGTCGCCTCCCCGCTGACGGCGGACGGCGAGGCCGCGCTCCTGGCGGTTCAATCAACACTCGATGACCCGTGGTCGAAGGCGGCTGCCGCGGCAGCGGTATCATCGAATCCCATCGCCCTGCTCGAAACCGTGCTGGCCGACGGCAACAACCAGAGCGAGGACCTCGCACGTTCCCTCGCCAGTGCGCTCGCCGTGAACAACGATGCGGAGGACATCGTCCGCGCTTTGCAAAGCGCCGCGAAGTCACCGAGCGCGACTCTCGCCACGGTTTTGCTGAATGAACTGGGCGAGCACCCACCCGCATCTCCGGCGGACAATCCCGCAGCGCTTGACGTACTGCGCCCTTTGCTTTCCGCCCAGGATCGCGCGCTCGCCGCCGCGGCCCTGCCGCTCGCCGTCTCATGGGACAGGACCGGCGCCTTGCGTGATGATGCGGTCAAAGTTTCCCGCGAACTGCTCACGCTTGCCCGTGATTCCCAACAGCCGGCCGCCTGGCGCACGCGCGCCGTGCGCAGCCTGCTCGCCGCACGTTCGTGCAACGCGGACATTCTCCCCGGCGTCATCACCCTGATCAGTCAACCTCAACCGGACGCCTTCCGCCGCGAACTCATCGTCGCGCTTGCGTCCACCGGCGAGGAAAGCGCGGGCCGCGCGTTCACTGATGTCTTCGCCAGCCTGCCCACGGCTCCGCGTAGCGCGGTGTTTGACGCGCTGGTCAGTCGCCCGCAGTGGACGACGTTGCTGTTCGACGCGCTGGAAGCGAAGAAGTTCACGTCCGTCATCTTTGGCCCGTCCCAGGTAGCGCGACTTGCCACACATCCCGACGCTGCCACGACCATGCGCGCCAAGACGCTGTTCGCGATGCTCGGCGGCGGCACAAATCCCGCGAAGGACGAGATCATCGCACGTCTGCTTCCAGTAGTGGAAAAGTCCGGCGACGCAACCAAGGGCAAGGAACTCTTCACGGCCAACTGTGCAACGTGCCATCAGCTCGCGGACGAGGGATTTGAATTGGGGCCGAACCTCGAAGGCATTGGATACCATTCCGCGGCCGAGTTGCTCGTGCATATCGTGGACCCGAACCGCATGGTTGACGACGAGCACCGGACCTGGAACATCACGACGAAGGGCGGCACGCTCTACTCTGCGCTCATTGCCAGCGAAAACAGCTCCAGCGTCAGGCTGCGCCTACCCGCCGGAGTGACGGTGGAACTGAAAACGGCCGACATTGCCAAACGTGAGAAGAGCACAATCTCGCTCATGCCGGAGGGTCTCGAAGCCGTCGGCGACGAAGGGATGCGCGACCTCATCGCCTACATCCAAAGCGTCGTGCCGAGGAACGCGACACCCGCGGCGAAGACCACCTCGGCAACGGCGCCGGTAGATGGCACAACTATCGTTCCGGAGGCGGTGCCCAAGACATTACCCACGAACGCGGTGAAGTAGGTTGGGGGAAGTGAAGCAAAAACGTAAAAAAATCCCTCAAGAAGTAACCAGCAAGAATTCCAATGCCTGAAAATAGAGAAGCGCGCGACTTCCAAGGATCGGGACATACGCGTCATCGTTACTCAAAACAATGAAAACTCATCACTCCGTTGCGCGCTATCTGCTCGCCGCAACATTTGTTCATGCAGCATCGGCCAACACCTCCGTCGCCGAGATACTCAACAAGCAGAAGCAACTCGACGCGCAGACCTTCTGGGACAACCGCGACTGGGACTGGTACAAAGCCAACATTCCGTTCTTCGAGTGCCCGGACGCGGACATCGTCACGACGTACTACTACCGCTGGGAACTCACCACCAAGCACCTCACGTATGGCTCGCCGCTGAGCGGCTATTCCTACACCGAGTTTATTGACCGGCCGTTTTGGTCCGGCGCCTATGGCGCCATCAGTTGTCCGGCGGGGCATCAGCTTTATGAGGTGCGCTGGCTGCGCGACCCGCGTTACGCCCAGGACTACAGCCGCTATTGGCTGCGCACACCTGGCGCTCAGCCGCGCAATTACAGCACCTGGCTCGCCGACTCGGTCTGGGCGGTGCATCTCGTCCACCGTGACGGACCTTTCATCAAAGATTTGCTTCCGGACCTGCTTGAAAACTTTGCAGGCTGGGAGAAGCGGTACTTCGTTCCGGAAACAGGAATGTTCTGGCAGATCGGCCACGACGACGGCATGGAATACAACATCGCCAGCCGGCAGACCCGCAACATCTTTCGCGGCGCCCCAAGTTATCGGCCATCCTTCAACGCCTACATGTGGGCCGACGCGCAAGCCATCGTGCGTATCGCGGAACTTGCGGGAGAAAAGGCCACGGCGGAGACATTTCGCGCCAAGGCCGATTCGTTGAAAGCGAAGTTGCAGTCCAGGCTTTGGGATCCCAAACGCGAGTTCTTCCTCATCGCGTTCAGGGATGACGAAGCAAACGAAAAGGATTTTCCCGGCAAGCCGATCAAGGCTGGCACACTGATTTATCAGGATGGTCCGTTCGCGGGTTCGCCCGAGGGTCGCGAATTGATTGGCTATGTGCCATGGCAGTTCAACCTGCCCGATCCCGGTTTCGAGTCAGCCTGGCGGTTCCTGATGGACACGAATTACTTCTTCGCGCCGTTCGGGCCTTCGTTTGTTGGTCGCAACGATCCACTATTCAAAATCAGCACGGGTTGTTGTTGGTGGAGCGGCCAGTCCTGGCCCTTCGCCACCACGCAGACGCTCAAGGCGCTGGCCAACCTGCTCCAAAACTACCGCCAGAACGTCATCTCCCGCGCCGATTACTTCCGGTTGTTGCGTATTTACGCACTGACCCATCGCAAGGACGGTCAGCCCTATATCGCCGAGGCCGCACACCCGGACACCGGCTCGTGGGAGGGACACGACGGTTACAATCACAGCGAGCATTATTTTCATAGCGGCTTCAACGACCTCATCATCACCGGGTTGATCGGCGTGAAGCCGCGCGCGGATGACGTCTTCGAGATTGACCCGCTCGCTCCGGCGGATTGGCCGTGGTTCGCTCTCGATGACCTCCCGTATCGCGGCCATCGCGTGAGCGTGATTTGGGACAAGCTTGGCAGCCGCTATGGCCGGGGGGCGGGCCTGCACATTATCGTGGACGGAAAGAAGGTGGCCTCCTCCGACAAGCTTGGCCGGCTCACCGCAAAGCTTCCCGCCGCACCAGCCGCGCCGGAGAAGAAAGTCACCAGGGTCAACTACGTTGTGAACAACGACGGCGATTACTATCCGAAGGTGAAGGCGTCGTTCACCAGCGAGCGCACGTCGTTGGCGAAGCTCAACGACGGCAACTCGTGGTATCACCTGCATCCTCCCAATCGCTGGACCACTGAAGGCTCGCCGAACGCCACCGATTGGCTCGAAGTGGACCTCGGTGTGAAACGCCCGCTGGATACAGTGAAGCTCTACTTTCTCGACGACGGCGAAAAGGTCGTCGCACCGTCGGCCTTCGCACTGGAACATTGGACGGGCAACGCATGGGAGGCCGTGCCCAGGCAAACCCGCACCCCTGAGCAGCCGGCGGGACGCCGCGCCAACATTGTTCGCTTTCCCGCGCTCGATACGGAGAAGCTCCGCCTCGTGTTTACCCACGGCCAACGAGGCCGCACTGGGTTGACTGAACTGGAGACTTGGGGCGAACAAACCGGTGCCTACCAAGTAGCGCCGCCACCCGCGGGCAACCTCGCCTTGAACCTGCGCGGCGAAGGCTTTCCCAAAACGAGCGTTTCATTCCACGACCGCTTCGGTGGTGTCCCCCGGCTGGCCAACGACGGCAGAACCGTGTATCGCCCCAATCCTGTCAACCGCTGGACCTCCTATGGTTCGACCAACGCGACCGATTGGCTGGAGGTGGATTTCGGCGAGCCGAAGGAAATCAGCCGCGTCGAGTTGTGCCTCTACGACGACCGGGGCGGTGTGCAGCCACCCGCCTCCTATACTGTAGAGTTCTGGACCGGCTCCGAATGGCGCGACGCGCCGGATCAAGTCAGGACGCCTGCCCAGCCCACCGGCAGCACGGTAAACACAGTCACCTTTCCCAAGCTGTCCACGTCGAAGTTCCGCGTCGTCTTAACCCACAAAGGCAAAGCCCGCAGCGGCGTGACGGAAATCCTGGTGTGGAAGGAACAAGGATGACGCAAAACCACCGCCGTGGAAACATTTGACATTTTATGCAAACAAACCGCCCTCCCATCATCCTCGCCGTTCGTCCCGTACTGAAATGCGTCAGTGGCTGGCAGGGGCTGAGGCTGGCACTGGCACTGGCGCTGGCGCTGGCGGCTTGCCCGCCGCCCAATCTGGAAGCACAGGCCACGAATCCCGTGGCGCGGGATTTCACCGTTTTTCTCCTTTCCGACACCCACATCGGAGCCGAAAACCTGAAGGCGCTGGTGCCGTTCACGAAAAGCGACACCCTCGCCAAGAGGAAGGCCGATCTGGACTCCATGCGCAAGTTGGTGGGCCGGCCCTATGCGGAGACCCCAGCGTTCACCGGCTTGAACCTCGGGACGGTGGCCGCGCCCCGCGGGCTTTTCATCCTGGGCGACCTGACCGACGGCCACAAGGATCCCGCGCAGCAACAGGAACAATGGCGGACATTCGACGAGTTGTTTTCCGCCCAAGGCGTATCGTTCGGCGGACGCGCGGTTCTTGTGTTCGCCGGCGCAGGCAATCACGATGGCGACATCGTGGGCCCGCAACGCCAGGGATTGGTAAAGCGGAACCGCCAACTCGACCAGGCGGGGCGGCTCGCCGCGATTTCCACCAACGGGGTTCACTTCGCCCTGAACTGGGACGGCGTCCATTTCCTCTGTCTGAATCTGTGTCCCGCGGACACGACCGACTCCGAGACGCCTTTCAAGTACGGACAGCCAGGCGCAGGGAGCTGGCATGATCCGCAAGGTGCGTTGTCTTTCCTCCAGGACTACCTGGCCCGCCACGTCGGCACTTCGGGTGAACCGGTCGTGCTCATGCACCACTACGGCTTCGACGGCTTTTCCCTGAACGACTGGAACTGGTGGACGCTGAAACAGCGGCGCGCGCTTTACGAGCTGTTGAAGGACTACAACGTGGCGGCCTTCTTCCACGGCCACAACCACCACGCCGAGCATTACCGCTGGCCCGACCCCAAGCGCCACGCCGCCGACCTCGACTTTTTCTTCGACGGCAAGCCTCCCGCGGATCCTCGCCAATACGATGTGCTTTCCTGCGGCGCCGTGTGCTGGGTCATCCGCATTCGCGGCGACCAACTCATTGCCGCCCACTTTAGAGGCCCGGACTGGACCACCGACAGCGCCAGGTTCTTCACGAAATCGCTCAAGCGATGAATCCTCGCCAACTGTGAAACGACGCCCGGCTTCCTCATCCTGCTGGCCGCCAGCAAGGCTGATCGCGCCCCGCGAGGGAATGCCGGGCGAGCCGCTGAAACGCTTTGCCATCGCCGGTGTGGACCCGGATGAGCGGACACTGGTGATTTCGACGAATTGCCGGCGAGCAAGCTCATCATCACGTAACCAGGAGACAGGTAACCAAGCCATTCCATTATTCGAGGCTTAAATGGATGGTTTCTTTTCGTTGCTGCTCCGGAGGATTGTGCATGGCTCGGGGACTCACCCTGAGCCAGAATCTCTGGCCAAGCTCTATGCCCAGTGGCCAAGCGAGTGTGGGCCGGCTTCCCGACGTGGCATGGGCCTCGAAAAACATTCTATTGCCGAGCCGTTCGTCCAGACGGTATGATCAACGCGCTGCCGTTCACTTATGGAAGAAGCTCAACAGGATTTGGTGGATGTGACGATTCACAGTCCACGCACCAAGATGCGCGGGGTGATGGCCCTCAACGTCGAGATGC